>RFOJ01000154.1 GCA_009926705.1 Acidimicrobiia bacterium | reverse complement strand
CGACGGCACCTTCACGCTGAACCCTGGGCCCGACGCCACCAATGAGCCCTTCTTGGCCGTGAACTTCTTCGGCGTACAAACGAAACCGATCTTCGTGAGTCTCGTCGACACGTCTTTGGCGGAGAGGTTCGTGCCAAGCACGCGGTTGACCTGGGCCAGGCGCAGCGGCACGGTCAGCTGCTTTGGCAGGTGTCGAGTGCGCGCATCGGTGGCACCGCCGTGCACCACCAACTTCGGGCACGACTCGCGCAAGATGGCTGCGAATCGCGCGACCGAATAATCGACGCCGAGCGGGTCGACGCCGCGCTCGAATCTGGCTGATGCCTCGGTTCGCAAAGCAAGACGCTGGCTGGTGAGACGCACGCCGTTGGGCTCGAACCACGCGGTTTCGAGTGCAATCTCCGTCGTCGCGTCACTGATCTCGCTGTTGGCCCCACCCATCACGCCCGCGATGCCGACGGCACGGTCGTCGCCGTCGCAGATCAACAAGTCATCAGCGTCGAGCGAGCGTTGCGTGCCGTCGAGCGTGGTCAACGTCTCCCCCGGCTTGGCCTTGCGAATACGAAAACCTGATGCAACTTTGGCGGCGTCGTACGCATGGTTTGGCTGGTTGGTCTCGAGCATCACCAAGTTGGACGCATCAACCACGTTGTTGATCGGTCGCATGCCGGCCGCCAGCACTCGCCGAGCCAAATGGTCTGGCGACGGCCCAACAACGATGCCGCTCATCACCGTGACGTTGAAGCGTGCGCATGCCTTCTCGTCGACGATTTTCACCACCATGCGACGCGGTGCACCCTTCTTGCTCGCATCGCCCTTTGGCGGGGTGAACTTCACTCCGAGGCGTGCTGCCACATCGCGAGCCACACCGAGGTGTGCAGTGGCGTCGGGTCGGTTACGCGTGATGTCGAGGTCATACACCACGTCGCGCTTCATACCGAGTGACTCAAAGACGTTTCGGCCGAGTTTTGCGCTGGCGGGCAGGATCATGATTCCCGCGGCGTCGCTTGACAACCCGAGTTCGGCCGCAGAGCAGAGCATGCCCTCGGAGTCAATGCCGAGGATGCCGCGCCGCAAGATCTCGCGACCATCTGGCATCTTGGTGCCGAGCGTCGCGAGCGGCACCAGGTCGCCTGCTTTCATGTTGAATGCACCGCACCACACGTGGCGCTCAGACCCGTCACCGGCATCTACCCACACACGGTGCACCTTTGCGGCATCGGGGTGACGCTGCGTGCGCAGCACTTTGGCGACGACAACGCCGTCGACCGGCGTGCCGACGACCTCGATCGACTCCACTTGCATGCCGAGCGACGTCATGACGTCGCCTAACGCCTCATCGCTCAAGCGCTTTACGTCGCAGTACTCGGCCAGCCACGAGCGAACGATGCGCATGGCTACGACCTGCCCGTTCGCGCGCGCATCAGAACTGCCTCACAAAGCGCAGGTCGTTCGCATACATGTCGCGCAAGTCGGCGACTTCGTGCCGCTCTTTGGCCATGCGATCGATACCGAAGCCGAACGCAAAGCCCGTGTACACCTCGGGGTCGACGCCTCCGGCGCGCAGCACGTTGGGGTGCACCATGCCGCAACCACCGAGCTCGATCCATTTGCCGTTCGCGCTGCGCACGTCGAACTCTGCGCTCGGTTCGGTGAACGGGAAGTAGTTCGGTCGCAGCCGGCTGGTGAAGTCGCTGCCGAAGAACGCTTTCGTGAACGCTTCGATGGTGCCGGCGAGGTGCGCAAAGGTGATGCCCTTGTCGATGACGAGGCCCTCGATCTGGTGGAACACCGGCATGTGTGTGGCGTCGGGCGTATCTCGGCGGAACACGCGACCTGGCATCACTGCGTAGATCGGCAAGTCCCACTCCTGCATCACACGAATCTGCACCGGCGACGTGTGCGTGCGCAGCAGCGTCGAGCCAGGCGAGCCGTACTTCACGAAGAGCGTGTCGAAGCCGCTGCGGGCTGGGTGGTTCGGCGGCATGTTGAGCGCGGTGAAGTTGTGGAAGTCGGTCTCCACTTCGGGGCCTTCTGCCACTTTGAAACCCATGCCGACGAAGACGTCTTCCAGCCGTTCCCACGCCTGCGTCACGATGTGCGGGTGCCCTCGGGTACGGCGGCTCATGTGCTCGGTGAGGTCCATCGCCTCCCCCGCGGCTGCGGCATTGGCAGCATCACGTTCGAGCGCCTCGAGGCGCTGCCCCATGAGTCCCTCAATGGCCTGCATCGCCTCGTTGATCGCCCGGCCGGCCGCCTTGCGCGCCTCGATGTCGGCGATCGACCCGAGCGACGACTTGAGCCCCACGAGCACGCTGCCTTTGCCTGAGTGCTCGTTGGCTATACGGCGCAGCGATTCAACGTCGGGGGCTGCCCTGAG
>RFOJ01000153.1 GCA_009926705.1 Acidimicrobiia bacterium | reverse complement strand
TCGCAGCGACACTTCGGCAATTTCTCGCACGCGCCTGTGCCCGTTGGGGGAGCGCTCGACGTGCACGATGACGTCGACTGCCGCCTGCAGGTGCTCGCGTACCGCGGCAAGTGGCCACTGTGGAGCCGCTTGGAGCACCATCGATTCGACGCGTCGGAACGCATCGTCGGGGGAGTTCGCGTGGCACGTCGCAAGTGAGCCGTGATGGCCGGTGTTCATTGCGGTGAGCATGTCGACGGCCTCGCTGCTGCGAACCTCGCCGAGCACGAACCGATCGGGCCGCATGCGCAGGGCGCTGCGCAGCAATGTGGCGACACTCACTTCGAGCGCGCCGTCATACGTCGCTGGTCGCGCCTCGAAGCGGAGAACGTGTCGGGTCTGCAGGCGAAGTTCAGCGATGTCTTCGACCGTGATTAGGCGTTCCCCGTCGGCCACGTGGGCGCACAACGCGTTGAGCAATGTCGTCTTCCCGCTCGAGGCAGCACCGGTGACGAGCACGTTGCAGCGTTGGCGCATAATGTCGCCAAGCAGCGCGACAACATCTTCGTTACCGAACGCCGAAAGGGGGAGGTCGCGCACATGAAACCGGCGAATGCTGAGGCACGGCCCGTCTACTGCCACAGGCGGTATGACGATGCAGACTCGCGACCCGTCCGGCAGACGTGCATCGACGACTGGCGATGCCTGGTCGACCCGTCGCCCAATCGGTAGCAAGATTCTCTCGATAATGCGTGACAGCTCGCCTGTGCGCATCACGCCGACGTGTTCGATGCCTCCTTCACGCTCGACCCAGATGTCTCGACCGGCGTTGACCATGATCTCGCGTACGAGCGGATCGGAGAACCACTTGCCGAGCGAGGACGTCGATGCCCAATCGTGCTCCACCGGTCGAAGAAGCGGAACCACGCTCACAGCAGCACCACGCTCACAACTTCACCGTGCTCACAGCAGCACCGCGAGTTCTTCAGCGAGTTGCTTGGGTAAGCGAGTCGCAAGGAGACCTGCGTCGACACTGCGAGCCACACCATCAGACACAGAAATCTCCCCGACCACGGGTGCTCCTACGACCGACTCGATGTCCCGCGGGGTGAGCGAGCGTCCGTTCTCGCGCACGACCACAACGCCCTTTGGGCGCACACGCAGCCGCGCAGCACGACGCAACGCCAGGTAGCACGGTCGTATCACCAACCAGTCGGCACGAACAGCCTCCCTGATCGACTCCGGCGGTTGCAGTGTGCCAAAGTCGAGCACTGTGTTGGGCTCTGCCGCGTCAATCAGATCGCGCAGCGCATCTTCACTAAATGCCACTGCGTTGCCGGCAGGAATCACGCACAACTCGGCAGTGGCCCGCAACTGCAGACCCGCGTAGTCGCGTGGATCGCGATGCGTCGATGCCAGCCAGTCGCGCACGCCCCGGTTCACTGGCTCCGCCATTCCGAGCACCGATGGCACGTCGCCACCGAAGTCAACGATGCATGCCCTGCCGTGCTGTTTTGCCAGCGTGAGTGCGAGTGCCGACGCAAACACGGTGCTGCCACTGCCGCCTTTGACCGTCCAACATGCGAACATTCGAGAACCTCCCGCTGTGATTGGCTTCTCGGTTTGCGGTTTGATGTGTGCACGCCAAATGCGTGTGCGGAAGCCCGCAATGGTTCAGGTGGACGTCACAAGAAATTCAGAAAAGACGTTGATCGAAGGCTTCCGAAACCGAGACGGATCAGTTAAAGCGCGTCGCGAGATTTGCGGCGAGCGAAGCATTGTTCTCCGCTAGGGCGAGATTCGCGCGCACTGCTTCACCGCTCGTCTCGTGTGCGATCTCAGCAAGCACGATCGGTGTCACGGCAGGGCCCGTCGCGCCCTTGCGTTCGGCTTCGGAAAGTGCCCGTGTGATTGCGGCGTTCATCACGTCGGCATCGATTGCTTCTGCTGCAGGTACGGGCGTGCACACGAGCATGCCGCCACCCATGCTGAGGCGCACCGAAGCGATGCGCGCAAGCGTGTCGAGGTCGTCCACGCGGTGCGGGAGGCGAATACCGCTCGACACCACAGTGAACGCCGGAAACTCGTTGCACCGGTGACCGATTACCGGCACACCGAGTGTCTCGAGCATCTCAAGCGTGCGCGGAAGATCGAGAAATGATTTCGCGCCAGCTGACACGGTGACAACCGGATGTCGGGCGAGTGCTGACAGGTCGGCGCTCACGTCGCCGTGCAACTCTGCGCCGCGGTGTACTCCGCCGATACCGCCCGTCGCGAACACGCGAATGCCCGCCGCTGCTGCGAGTGCAAGCGAAGCCGACACCGTTGTCGCACCGAACGACCAGCGTTCGCCGATTGCGACGGGGAGGTCGCGCTCTGCCACTTTGCGCGCGGTGCCGAGAATACGTTCGT
>RFOJ01000152.1 GCA_009926705.1 Acidimicrobiia bacterium | reverse complement strand
GTGTGACGCTGCGCGTGTCTCGGTCGATGTTCAATGAACCGACCGCGAGCTTTGAGTGGGTCTCCGGGCTCGAATTGCGCCGCAACAACGCTCGCACGCGCGCCGACAGTTCGGCCACCGCGAACGGTTTGGTCAGGTAGTCGTCGGCACCTGCGTCGAGACCCGCGACACGGTCGTCGACTTCGACCCGTGCCGTCAGCAACAAGATTGGCACCCGGTTGCCTCGATTGCGAACCTCTCGACAGACCGTGAGGCCGTCAACGAAAGGCATCATGACGTCCATGACCACTGCATCGGGTGTGTCGTCGATGATTGCATCGAGGGCGATGCGACCGTCCTTTGCTGATTGCACACGGTGACCGTCCAACTCCAGCACGCGAACTACCGCGTTGCGCACGGCCGCGTCGTCTTCGGCAACGAGCACCCGTGAACCGTGAGATTTCACCCTGAGAACCGTACCGACGCACCATCGTGGCAATTGGCGAATCCTCGTTTCTTACCAACTTTTTGTATCGAAACTGGCGTTTTCTTACCGTCGCCTTACGTCGGTGCGTCATAGTAGAAGCCGTCCACCGCACGGTGGGTGACCCCCAAAGGAGACGACATGTTCAGCAAGAAGGCAAGAGTGCTCATCGCGACAGGAGTGCTCACGGCACTCGGTGTCGCCGTTACAGGTGTTGCGTCTGCGCGTACTAACAGAGTCGAGTCAACGTCGACGGTGGCGGCAGCACCCGCCCATGACAAAGGTGGTGGAGGCCATCTTGATGCCGCCGCAACGGCGCTAGGTATGACCGAGTCGGCACTACGTGACGCTCTCGTCCCTGGCACATCGCTCGCCGACATCGCCGCCACGAAAGGTGTGGCGGTGAAGAAAGTGATCGACGCAATCGTCGCCGCCGAGACGACTGAACTGAAAGAAAGAGTGGCCGACGGCGACCTCACGCAGGCGCGCGCCGATGCCATCCTGGCAAACCTCAGCGCGCGAGTCACCACCCTGGTGAACTCCGACGTGCCCGCGATGGGCCGTGGTTTTGGCCGCGACGGAGGTCGAGGATTCGGCAAAGGCGACGATCACGGCCCTGGTGACGGTGACGACCACGGCCCACGAGGCCATGGACTTCCGGGTCTTCGCGACAGCACCGTGCTGGAAGACACGCTCGGCATGACCAGAGAAGAGATTCGCGCTGGTCTTGAGTCGGGCAAGTCGATTGCTGATCTCGCGAAAGAGAAAGGCGTCAGCATTCAGAAAGTCGTCGATGCACTCGTTGCCGAGGCACGCGTGCGAATCACCGACATGGTGAATGGCAAGTTGCCTACAGGCGACCAGCACGAAGACGAGTAAGCACTTCTCGAGCTCGGTGGCGCACCCCCTCGGCGTCACCGAGCTTTTGTGCTGCTCGTACCTGCGTGGCCATGCGCGGGTTGCGCTTGAAACGTTCCGCGTGACGAAGCATGAAGTCCCAATAGAGCGTTGTGAACGGGCACGCATCGTCACCAACTCGCTTGGTGCGATCGAAGGTGCACTCTCCGCAGTAGTCGCTCATGCGGTCGATGTAAGCACCGCCAGCGGCGTAAGGCTTTGACGCCATCATTCCGCCGTCAGCGTGCAACGACATGCCAACGACGTTCGGCACCATCACCCATTCGGCTGCGTCGACGAACGAATCCCACATCCATCGAGTGAACTGCTGCGGGTTGATGCCGGCGATGAGTGCCAGATTGCCGAGCACCATCAGTCGCGGAATGTGGTGTACCCATCCGCGCCCCTGTACGTCACGCAAGATGCTGCCGACGCAGCGCATTTCCGTGCTTGCCTGCCCGGTGAAGACGGGCGGCAGGTCCATGTCAGCACTGAGCGCATTCATCGACGCGTACTCGGGCATCCATCGCCAGTAGAGGTTCCACACATATTCGCGCCACCCGATGACCTGTCGGATGAATCCTTCGGCGGAGTTGATCGGCACCCTGCCCTCTCGAAACTCTTCTTCGACGCGGTCGCATACTTCGCCCGGTAGCAACAATCCCAGGTTCAGATACGGCGAGAGCACCGAGTGCGCGAGATGCCAGTTGTCGGCCAGCATCGCGTCTTCATGCGGGCCGAACATTGGCAGCACCTTGGTAACGAAGAAGTCGAGGCGTTCCAGCGCGCCCTCGCGCGTGGTCGCCCACACGTCGACTGGTACGGGCCAGCGGTCGTGACCGTCTTTGGGTGGACGTTCGCGATTCTGTTCGTCAAAGTTCCATTCACCGCCTGCAGGTGATTCGCCGTCCATCAGGTAACCAGTGCGACGACGTTGCCAACGGTAGAAATCTTCCATCTTGAACGACTTTCGATTGCCGGCCCATTCGTCGAACTCGCTCGGGTGGCACAAAAACTGGTTGCTCTTCACC
>RFOJ01000151.1 GCA_009926705.1 Acidimicrobiia bacterium | reverse complement strand
GCTCGACATGAAGGCTCTTGCGGGCCTGATCACGCCGAACACCAAGTGGGTGGCGGTTACTGGCGCATCGAATCTGATTGGCACGATGCCTGACCTTCGAACCGTCGTTGCACTTGCACGTCATGTCGGCGCGAGAGTGTTCGTCGATGCGGTGCACTTGGTGCCGCATATGCCAGTGAGCGTGCGCAACCTCGGCTGCGACGTGCTCGCCACGAGCCCCTACAAGTGGTACGGCCCGCACGCGGGAGTCATGTGCATCGAGCCCGACTTGCTCAATTCATTACCAGTCGCGAAGGTTCGACCAGCCGAAGACGTCGGGCCACGGAGATTCGAGACAGGCACTCCGAACTTGGAGAACATCGCCGCGACCGAGGCGGCTGCGCGATTCTTGCTTGAAGAGGGCATGGAGAACATCGCCGCTCGTGAGCGTGAGGTGTTTGCTCCATTGCTCGAGGGGCTCCTGGCGATGCCGCACGTGCAGGTGTGGGGCCCGCCGACGCTCGAAGCTCGCACTCCGACTGTTGCCTTCACGGTGAAGGGCAAGAGCCCCGAGCAGGTTGCAGCGGTGCTGGCGGCGAACAAGGTCGCGGTGTGGGATGGAAGTTCGTACGCGGTTGAAGTGGTCTCGCGGCTCGGACTCGCCGAGTCTGGCGGTGTCGTTCGCGCTGGAGTCGTTCGTTATGTGAGCCATGACGACGTCGCTCGCCTGCTGCACGTGGTGCGCTCGTTAGCCTGATTTCAAGCGGGATGTAGCACAGCTTGGCTAGTGCGCCTGGTTTGGGACCAGGAGGTCGCAGGTTCAAATCCTGCCATCCCGACGGATGCGCATAACCGTGCGCGAACAAAACTGACGAGGAGCGTGAACGATGGCATCGCCGCTGAGCAATAAAGAGAAGTATGTATCGCTCGTCACGTTTCGGCGCGACGGACGGCCAGTCGCCACGCCGGTGTGGTTTGCTGCGATCGGTGACGAGTTCGGCGTGATTACCGAGACCAACGTCGGGAAAGTAAAGCGAATCCGCAACAACTCGCGCGTCACCGTGCAGGTGTGCGACTACAGCGGCAACGTGGTGCCGGCCGGTGACCCGAAGGCTGCACCCGTTCTCGAGGCCACGGCGCGGCTGGTGACTGGCGCAGACGCAGTGGCAGTACGCAAGGCGATCGCCAAGAAATACGGTCTCACGTACGCGGGCTTTGCGCTGTACTGGAACGTCTCCAGCCTTCTCGGGCGTCTGCGCGGCAAGCGCGACGACTCAGCCGAGACTGCGATTCTCTTCAAGTTGCCGGCAGGCCACTAACCGCCGCCGCGCGCAGCGCGTGCTCTACGGGCGCGCGACAGCGATGACATCGACCCGGTCGGTGATCGAGTCGAGATAATCAACATCGGGCTCGACTCCGATACCGGCACCCGTCGGCACGTCGAGATGACCGTCGCGAAGAACGAACGGTGCCGTCACATCGCGCTTGAAGTACCTCGCTGACGCCGAGGTGTCTCCGGGCAGCGTGAAGCCCGGAAGAGCTGCGAGCGCCAAGTTGGCCGCGCGACCGATGCCAGTTTCGAGCATTCCTCCACACCACACGGCGACACCGCGCTCGTGGCAGAGGTCGTGGATCTTCTTGGCTTCGAGATATCCGCCGACTCTTCCTGGTTTGATGTTGATGATGGTGCATGCACCGATGTCGAGAGCTTCGCGCGCAACTTCAGCCGAGAGAATCGACTCGTCGAGGCAGATCGGCGTACGAACGACTCTTGCCAGCTCAGCGTGGGCGGCAACTTGTTCTTCAGGCAACGGCTGTTCGATGAGCAGCAAGTCGAACTCGTCGAGTTTGGCGAGATGCTCGGCATCAGCCACCGAATACGCAGAGTTCGCATCCACCTGAAGCAGCAACGCGTCGCCAAAGGTCGAGCGCACCGCACGAACCGGTTCGATGTCGAAACCTGGTTCAATCTTCAGTTTGATTCGCAGGTAGCCATCGTTGATGTAGCCCTGTACAACGCGAATCAAGTCGTCGATGGTCGGCTGGATACCGACAGACACGCCGGATGGCACCCTCGACTTCACCGCACCGAGGAACTTGCCAAAACTCACGCCTTCGCCGCGTAGCTGGCAGTCGAGCAGTGCGGTCTCAAGCACGGCTTTCGCCATGTAGTGGCCGCGAATATCGCGTGCAGCTTCGGCGAACTGCTGTGCAGTTGTGTGTGCAGTGACCAACGGCAACAGAAATCGACGCAGCACTGCTTCACACCCGTCGACGTATTCGCTCGAGTACATCGGCTCGCTCATCGCCACGCACTCACCCCAGCCGGCGACTCCGTCACCTCTCAATTCGAGATACAGCAGGTCGCGTGCGGTTTCGACACCGAAGCTGGTGCGAAACGGCGACACCAAGTCAATGCGA
>RFOJ01000016.1 GCA_009926705.1 Acidimicrobiia bacterium | reverse complement strand
GCTGCACGCGCAGGCCGCCGCGTACGGGCACGAAGTGCGGCACATGCTGCGACCGCCCGTCGCGGTGTTGGCGCCGCTTGCTCTCCTGTGGATGCTCGTTGCCGTAGCGGCGGCAGTCGCGACGTACGCATCGTCACTCCCGATTGCTGTCGGGGCGCTCATCGTCGCCTCGGCACTCGCCTCTTTCTCTCTACGACGATCCCTCGTCTTGGCGCGACGCTGGCTCGTGTTCGTGCCGGCAGGTATCGCCGTGCACGATCCGCTGGTGTTGCGCGACACGTTCATGGTGCGCAGTCACGACGTGCGCGGATTGCGGATAGCAAAACCCGGCACCGAGGCTTTCGACGCGACCTGCACGTCGTGGGGCCAGCCGCTCGAACTTGTACTCTCTCACCCGCACGACGTATCGCTGAGCGAGTTCGGAGCGCGCATCAAGAAGACGCTCGATCGTCTGCACGTGACTTCACTGCTCGTCGCGCCGTCGCGGCCCGAGCAGGCGCTCAAACGGCAGGCGGGGCAAGACTAAAGGGCGATTCCTCCGCCGAGCACGACGCGGTCGGCGTCGTCGTACATCACCACGCTCTGCCCGGGTGCCACGCGACGCTGCGGCTCGCGCCAACGCAGAACGACCTGATTGGTGGCGCGAGCGTCGCCGACGATTTCTTCGAGCACTGCTTCGCGTGCGACACCGTGCGCACTCGTCTGCACCAACACGCTTGCACCGAGTGCCGGTGGCTCGTGGCTCCATCGCGTGTTACCGACCATAACGGTGTCGCACGCGAGACGTGACTCATCCCCCACGACGACAGTGCCGGCCTCCACATCGACGGCGAGCACGAACTGTTTCGGCGAGCCTCCGGGCAGTCGCAGGCCACGTCGCTGGCCGATCGTCACCAACTCCACGGCGTCGACCGCACCGACTTCGGTACCCGACTCATCCACCACGCGGGCGCGGCGGAATGGGATGCGATGGCCAAGGAACGTCTCGCGACCGCCGGTCTTGCTGATGAAGCAGACGTCTTGGCTGTCGGGTTTGCTTGCCGTGCGTAAGCCAAGCTCGCTCGCTCGCTCGCGTACCTGGGTTTTCGTGAGGTGCCCGACCGGAAAGAGCGTGTAGGCAAGTTCCTTTTGGTCGAGCATGTGCACGACGTAGCTCTGGTCTTTTGCAGTATCGGCACCACGCGCCACACGCCACACGCCGCTCGGTTGGCGTTCGATACGAGCGTGGTGTCCGGTCGCGACGGCGTCGAAGCCGAGCAGTCTGGCGCGCTGCGAGAGACGGTCGAACTTGAGGTGACGATTGCACTCGATGCACGGGTTGGGCGTGGTGCCGTTGCGGTGTGCATCGACGTACGGCGACACCACCGTGGCGTTGAATTCCTCGGAGAAATTGAAGACGAGATGGTCAATTCGCAGTTGTTGCGCCACACGGCGAGCGTCGTCCACGTCGCTCACCGAACAGCATCCCGTGTCGCTCTCGCCGCCCCACAGGCGCATCGTCACGCCGACGACGTCGTGACCTTCGCGGCGAAGCTCGGCGGCAGCAACCGACGAGTCCACTCCGCCGGACATCGCAACGAGCACCTTCACGAACTGAAGGCTATTGCTGCTCGTGGTGGCGCGTGGTTCAGCGTCGCAGGCGTCGCACGCTCGCCACGACGACTTCGATGGCACGTTCGACGTCGGCAACGGTCGTCGTGTGCCCGAGACTCAGTCGCAGCGCGCCTTTGACAAACCGCGGCTCAACCCCCATGGCTCGCAAGACATGTGACGGCTCCATCGCGCCGCTGGCGCACGCCGATGCAGCCGATGCACAGACGTTCGCTTCGTCCAACAAGAAGAGCAGCGCTTCACTTTCGACGTCGGCGATGCAGAAGTGGGCGATGCCAGCCACCGAGTGCTGCGAAGGCACCGTCTGCATCACATCGGGAAGCTGCGAGGTGATACCTGCGACGAGACGCTCCTTGAGAGCGCCGACGCGCTGAATCTCTGCGTCGCGTTGCTCCACGGTGGCTCGCAGTGCGGCGGCAGTTGCGACGATGCCGGCCACGTTGGTGGTGCCGCTTCGGCGGTCGCGTTCCTGTCCGCCGCCCATGATGAGCGGCTCGAGGGTGATGCCCGACTTCTGCACCATGACGCCCATGCCTTTCGGGCCGCCGAACTTGTGGGCCGAGAACGAGACCACATCGGTCACCAGCACGATGTCGCGCACGTCGAGCCAACAAGCAGCCTGCACTGCATCGGAGTGCAGCACCGCTCCTGGCGCACCTGCACGCACTGCGCGCGCGACGTCGCGCATCGGAGTGATGCTGCCGACTTCGTTGTTCACTGCCATGACCGACACCACGCCGACACGATCGTTTCGAGCAGAAACCGCCGCCAAAACAGATGCGAGTGCATCAAGATCGATCAGGCCGTTGCGATCTACCCGCACCACCTCACCACCGAGATGCTCAACGCAGTGCAATACTGCGTGGTGTTCGGCGGCGCTGCAGACTGCGACGCCACCGTGGCGCCGAACCGCACCAAAGATCGCCGCATTATCGGCTTCGGTGCCGCCGCTCGTGAAGACGACCTCACCGGGCGCGCATCCCAGCACAGCGGCGACGTCGTCGCGAGCCTCGTCGACTGCTCGACGTGCGGAACGAGAAAACCGATGGCTGCCCGAAGGATTCGCAAACTGCTCGTCTAGGAACGGCCGCATCGCTTCAATCGCCTCGTGGCGCATCGGGGCCGTCGCGGCATGGTCGAGATACGCCAACGCGCCAGAACCCGTATTCATTCCGATTTCGAGACTACTTCGCAGGCTTCCGTTGATTTCGTGGTCAACTTGATGCGATGCCCGACGATGCGCAGTACAACCTGGTCACCTACGGAGCGGCATTCGCCGATGTCTACGACGAGTGGTACGGCGCCAGCGACGATCTCGATGATGTCATCGCTCTCCTGACCGCAAACGGGCCCCGACGAGTGCTCGAACTCGGGGTCGGCACAGGGCGCATTGCAGTTCCGCTCGCTGCACATTTGCGGGCGACCGACGCCCACTCGACAGTCGTGGGCGTCGACGAGTCCCCCGAAATGCTGGCACGTCTCGCCGAGAATGATCCCGGGCGCCTCGTGCGCGTAGTACGCGGCGACATGGTCGACGATCAGCCGAGCGACGTCTTCGATCTCGTCTTCATCTCGTACAACACGCTCTTCAACGTCGTGGAGCGCAGCCGACAACGAGCGTGTCTGGCCAACGTTGCTGCCCGGCTTTCGAGTGGCGGAGTATTCGTCATCGACGCCTGCGTCATCGACGTCAGTGTCATCGACCCCGCATCAAGCAATGCCGCGCGCGGCGAAAGCGCCGAGCGGCGCGGGGCGTGGCTCGTTCGCACCACGACCACGTTCGATGCCGCGAGCGGCACTGTCAACGGCAACATCACGAGCCACCACGACGACGGCCGGGTCGCGGTGCGGCCCTTCACCATCACCTACTCGTCGCCGGACGAGATCGACGCCATGTGTGCCGAGGCTGGTCTGTCGCTCGTTGAGCGACACGGGTCGTGGCAGAAGACCGCCTTCGACGACGACTCTGCGCGCCACGTGAGCGTCTACCGCAACCTACGCTGAACGTCGATGGCTGGAATCCGCGTCTCCATCGACATCGCTGCCCCGATCGAGCGTGTCTGGGCGGTGGTCGAGCCGGTCGAGCGCCACGTGGACTGGATGGCCGACGCTGAGTCGATCGAGTTCGTCAGTGATCAGCGCCGTGGCGTCGGCACCGCATTTTTGTGCGTTACCAAAGTCGGCCCGATCAAACTCACCGACAAGATGCGCATCACAAAGTGGGAGCCACAGCGCGCGATGGGCGTCGAGCACGTCGGCATCGTGACGGGTACCGGAGTCTTCACGCTCGAATCGGTCAACGCACACACGACGCGCTTTGTGTGGGAGGAGCGACTCGATTTTCCGTGGTGGCTTGGCGGACCGCTCGGAGCCCTCATCGGAGGAAAAATCGTCTTGCGTGCAATCTGGCGCGGCAATTTACGCCGACTCGCGGCGTTGTGCGAAATGTCTAGCTAATCGCGCGCACGATGGCCGTCGCAGCCATCGCAGCCAGCACCACGACGATGAACGGCGCCTTGCGCCACACGGCGATCAAGGCAACGAGCAGCCCGACTGCACGGGCATCCACCACCACATCTTGGGCAGTAGTGAAGGTGTCTTTCACCACCAACGCCGCAAGAAGACTGGCCGGAATCAGTGCCAGGCACCGCTCGAGTACCGGCGGCATCGTGCGGCCTCCGACGAACACAAAACCTGCAATCTTTAAACCGTACGAAGCCGCCGAGAGCCCGATGATGAGCCACCAAAGTTCTGTATGGGACATACTCACGGTCGGACTCCGAACAGGATGCCGACGACGGCCACCAAGATCGCGACACCGACCGGCACGAACGGTGTTAGCGCGAGACACACGACTGCACCGGTCACCGCGGCGGCGCGCCCGCGCGACGTTCGCAGGTGCGCAGGCAGCATCGCAAGGAATGCGGCCGGGAATGCGGCATCAAAACCGAGCGCTCGGGTGTCAAGAACAGATCCGGCCAATGCTCCGACGAGTGTGCCGAGATTCCACGTGATGAACAGCGAGAGTGCCGTCACCCAGAAGGCGGTTCGCGCAAGACGCGGGCTCGACTGCGCAGTCGTCATTGCGGTGGTTTCGTCGATCACGAAGTGCGCGGCGACGAGACGACGACCAAGTGAAAACCGGCGACCTTCGTCATCGTGTGCGACGCGACCTGCAAGCACGAGTCCGTACACGAAATTGCGCACGGCGAGCAGTGCGGCACCGCCAAATGCGGCAGCCGGCGAGCCTCCTGCACCGACCACGCTCATGGCGGAGAACTGAGATGCTCCCGTGAACGTGAAGAACGACAACGTGCACGCCTGCCACACCGATGCGCCAGCAGAAACCGCCGCCAAGCCGAACGACAGCGCAGTCACACCGACTGCCGCACCGAGCGTGAGGCTCGCGTTCACCACCTGTTTGCGCGCGTCGCCTTGCGACTCCGTCACGCTGAAATACCGCGGAGCATCTCGTCGGCAGCCGACCAGGGGTCGAGCTGACCTCTCATGACCTTCTGCTCGAGCGAGTCCCACGCTTCGCCGCTACACACCTCGCGTGCGCGCGCTTCAAGGCGCCGTTCGACGATCTCGCGCAGTTCTTCGCGACGGCGCACCTCGCGCCGATGGGCGAGATCTCCCGATGCCTCCGCGGCCGATCGATGAGCCACGACTGCATCGAGTAGGTCGGCGACGCCTTGTCCGGTCGTCGCGACGGTAGAAGTGACGCTCGGGCGCCACTCCCCTTCGGCGAACTCGGTTAGGTCGAGCATCGCTTGCAGGTCACGGCGCGTGCTCTCGACGCCGTCGCGGTCGGCTTTGTTGATCGCGAACACGTCGGCGACTTCAAGCAGCCCGGCTTTGTTCGCCTGCACTGCATCACCCCAACCTGGGTTGACCACCACGATGGTGGTGTCGGCTTTGCCTGCGACTTCGACCTCGACTTGGCCGACACCGACGGTCTCGACAAGCACCCAGTCGTGGCCGGTCGCATCGAGCACGCGTATCGCCTCGCTCGTTGCAAGAGCGAGACCACCGAGATGCCCGCGCGTCGCCATCGAACGGATGTACACCTTGTCGTCGTGTGAGTGATCCTGCATGCGGACACGGTCGCCAAGAATCGCCCCACCGGTATAGGGCGACGAAGGGTCGATCGCCAAGACGCCCACTCGCGCGCCCCGCGATCGAAGCACGCCGATGAGTGCCGACGTCAACGTGCTCTTGCCGGCCCCGGGCGCACCCGTGATACCCACCACGTAGGCGCGACCGACGCTGGGGCTCACCAGGCGCGAGACTTCACGGGCCTCGTTGCCGCCGCGCTCGACGAACGACAACAAGCGAGCGAGCGAACCTCGGTCACCGCCGACTGCCGCAGCGAAGAGTTGTATCGGGTCTTCGGAACGTGTCGGCATCGTTCAGACGGCGACAACTTCGGTGACACCGTCAACGCGATCGCGCATGATGCGCTCGATGCCAGCCTTCAACGTCTGGTCGCTTGCCGGGCAGGTTCCACAGGCGCCGACCAACGTGACTTTCACGACACCGGTTGACTCGTCGACATCCTGCAGCACGATGTCACCACCGTCGGCCTGCAAGGCCGGACGAATCACTTCGATGGTTTCTTCGACTTGACTGCGGATTGACACTCTTCACCTCGTGGTGCTCGGCGAGACTTCGCCGAGCGAACCCCTTCTACGATAGGAGCGTGCTCGCACACCAAGGTGGTTGGGACGAAATCTTGCTCGTCGTTGGGCCGATTGCGGTCATCGCGCTCTTGCTCTGGCGAGCGACTTCTCGCGTCAAACGCGAGTCACGTCAGCACCAAGACCGTTGAGCTTGCCGACCAAGTCGTCGTAGCCGCGGTCGATGTGCGCGATGTCGCGAATGACGGTCTCGCCGCTCGCTACGAGACCCGCCACGACGAGTGCCGCGCCGGCACGAATGTCGGGCACCTTCACTTCACTGCCGATCAACTCGTAGACGCCGCGAACCGTGGCCTTGTTGCCGTAGATGGCGATTGATGCTCCGAGTCGACGGAACTCTTCGATGTATTTGAAACGACCAGGGAAAAGCGTTTCGGTCACCGAGCCCTCACCGCGGCTCACGCACAGCATGGCCACGAGCAACGGCTTGTAGTCAGTGGCGATGCCGGGATACGGCTCGGTGATGAAGTCGATGGCGCGCAGCCGTTCGTGCGACGTGACGCGTACGCCGTCGCGTTGCGGAGTGACCGCCACGCCCATGCGCGCGTAGAGATTGAGCAACGCCTCCATGTGCTCGGTGCGGGCCGAGCGCACCATGATGTCGCCGCCGGCGACAGCGACCGCTGCCATGTACGTGGCTGCTTGCACGCGGTCGGCCACCACCGTGTGTTTGGTGCTCTTCAGCGAACCGCGTTCGCGGCCATGAATCACGAGCCTCGAGGTGCCGATGCCTTCGATGTCGGCCCCCATCGAGACGAGCATGTTGCACAGGTCTTGCACCTCAGGCTCGCGCGCGGCGTTATCGATGACAGTGACGCCCTTTGCGTACACCGCGGCAGTGAGAAGATTTTCTGTGGCACCGACGCTCGGCAGGGCAAGTTCGATATTCGTGCCCTTCAAACGCTCGGCATGAGCGAAGATGTCGTAGAGGCCTTCGTCGATCGTCGCCCCCATCCGCTGGAGTCCTTCGACGTGCAGGTTGATCGGACGACCGCCGAAGTCGTCGCCGCCTGGCCAGTTGATGCGTGCCGATCCGTAATGCGTGAGCAGAGGTCCGAGCACATTGATGCTCGCACGCATCTTGTCGAACTTCTCGAAAGGCACCTCGGGCGTGATGTTGCCGGAGTTCACGAGGTGCAACTCGTGAGGCCCGAGCCACTCCGTCGCAACGCCGAGCGAATTCAGCGTCTCTGACATTTTCTGCACGTCGGTAATCGCTGGCACGTTGGTGAGCACATAGTCGCCTTCGGCGAGCAGTGTCGCTGCCATCAGTTTGAGCACGGAGTTCTTGGCGCCCGGCACGTTGACGGAGCCAGTGAGAGGTCCGCTGCGGCGAACGACGATGCGCGGAGACTCGATTTTCACCTCTCTCAGTATGCTCGCGCCGTGGCAAGAGGTGGTGAACGTCGCATCCTGTTATTGCTGGCGCTCGCGTCGATTCCCTTTGCTTACGTCAATACGTTGTTTACGCAGACCGTGTCGTTCGCGGCAGACGACTTCGGTCGCAGCGACGCCGACATCGGTTTCGGTGCGGCCGTCGTGCGTTGGGGCGTGCTCATCGTGCCGCCTGTCGCCCTGCTCGCCGATCGAGTGGGTCGGCGCACCGTCTTGGTTGCGGCGGCGTGGGCAGCACCTGTCTTGGCAGCGCTCGGCGCGCTTGCACCGAGCTACGAGTGGCTCGTGGCTTCGCAGGCGGTGGCGCGCCCGTTGGCACTCTTGATGAACGTGATGATCCTCGTCATTCTTACCGAAGAAATGTCGAGCGAGTCACGTGCGAGATCGCTTGGTTTCGTCGCGATTGCGAGCAGTGTCGGCGCAGGAGCCGCAGTGACTGCATTGCCGCTCGCCGATTTGGCCGCCTCGGCGTGGCGCTTGCTCTATGTCTTCTCGCTCGCCTGGTTGCCGGTTGCCTACGTGCTACAACGCAACGTGCCAGAGACGGCAAGATTCGTGCGAGTGCAGGCAATCGTCGGAACGGTCGCAACAGCTCGCGTATCGCGCTCGCGGTTCGCCACTCAGGTGATAGCCGCGTTTCTCACCAGCGTGTTCGTCGGCACGGCAAGCGTGTATCTCGTCAATTATCTGCGCGACGTTCGCAACTATGACGCACTCGGCGTGAGCCTGTTCACCATCGGCACTGCCTTGCCGGCGGGTGCAGGTCTCATCATCGGCGGTCGACTGGCCGACCGACGCGGCAGACGACTCATGGGAGCCTTCTCGCTCGCCGCAGGAACACTGCTGGTTGCTGCGTCGTACGCGACGAGCGGTGCCGCGATGTGGGCCGCAGAGATGGTGGGTGGCATCTGCCTAGGTATCGCGTATCCGGCACTCGGCGTGTACCGCGGAGAGATGTTTCCGACTGCATATCGCGGCGGCGGAGCCGCGACCGTCACCGCGAGCAACCTGATTGGCGGGAGCGTCGGTTTAATCCTCGCGGGCCAGCTACTCGATGCCGGATGGAGCTACGCGCGAGTGATGGGGACGCTGGCCCTTGCGCCACTGATCGTGTCAGTGCTGGTGGTGACGAGCTTCCCGGAGACTGCGCACCGCGAACTTGAGGAGATCAGTCCGGACGACGACGGCGCCTGAGGCCGCGAACGATACGCGACTTTGTTGCCGGTCTCGCTGCGTCGCTGCTCGACTTTGTTGCCGGTCTCGCTGCGTCGCTGCTCGACTTTGCCGCTGGTCTCGCTGCGTCGCTGCTCGACTTTGTTGCCGGTCTCGCTGCGGTGCGAGCCTGCTGCTTGCCGGCACGCGCCGGTTTGCTCGCCGCCGATTTCTCAACCGGCATCAAGCTCACTTCGATGCTGCGACGCGCCGGATTGAAGCCGCTCACCACAAGCGAGAGCTGTTCGCCGATCTTCACGTGGTCACGCGGCGTGCGCGGGGCGGGCGACTTCATCAGCCTCAGCGGCAGGTAGCCCGCAACTTCTCCAATACGCACGTACGCACCGTGCGATGCGAACGACTCGACCGCACCTTTCACTTTCGTCCCGACGGGATACTTGGCGACGAACGCTTCGTACTGGTCAGCCGTATTCACCGCTGACGGCGCGCTCGAGCTGCGAGCAGAAGGAGTGCGCACCGAGCTGTCGGCTCGCGACGGCGTTTCTGATCTCGTCACTGCGCGCTGCGGCGGGCGCGTGGGTCGCGGTAGCGGCGCAGTCTTGTTCGGCACCCCGCGTCGCGGCACCGAGTCGCCTTTGGGGCGCACCGGCAGACGGTCGACGAACACCCAACCGACGTGCGGCACAGGCTTGCCACCCATCAATCGACCGGGCTCAAAGAGCCACTTGTAGTGGTCGTGGAACTCTTGGTAACTGTCGTTCGAGAGAATCGTCGCGTTCACCTTGTCGGCGATCATCAAGACGAAACCGTCACCGCGACCGACTGCGCCCGCCGGTGGCGTGACGAGTTCGCCGTTGGCGATGGCTTCAGAAAACTCGGCCGCCTCTTTTTTGTCGATGCGGTGCCCAAAGCTCGCGTCGACCACCACGGTGACCTGCGTCTTTGGATGCTCCTTCATGAACGCGAGCACGGCCTCGTTCAATTGCTTGAGGCTCGGGCTGCTGCGTCCCTCGGTCGCCAAGTTGCTGCCGTCGACAACTACATGGTCAGGTACAGAGCGGGCGGGAATCTTTCCCTTCGTCGTCACCACTCGAGCGCGGCTCTCACGAGTTCGTCGCTACCACGCGGCGAACGTCGAGTCCATCAGCTCGGCAAGTTCTTGGTCGTGCACGACCTTCGAGCCAGTCGCAGGGCTGCCCGACTCGACGCGAGTGACGTGGCGCAGGTCGTAGCCGCGGTCCTTCAGTCGCCAGATGCGGTGTTCGACGAAGTACCAGGCACCCATGTTCTCTGGCTCTTCCTGCAACCACACCACCTGATTTGCGTTCGGATAGCGCGAGAGCACGTCGTTGATCTGTGCCTCGGGGAACGGATACAACTGCTCGACGCGAACGACGGCAACGGGTGCCGAACGCTTGGCGCGCTCGCTCATTGCGTCCCAGGCCACCTTGCCTGAGCAGAGCACCACTCGGGTGACCGCATTGCGATCGGCAACGAACGGGTCGTCGAGCACCTCTTCGAACGAGCCGCGGGTGAGCTCTTCGACCATCGAGCGGCTTTCTTTCATGCGCAGCGGCTGCTTGGGGGTCATCACGACGAGCGGCTTGCGCACGTCACGACGCACCTGACGGCGCAACATGTGGAAGTACTGACCTGCCGTCGTTGGGTACGCCACCTGAATGTTGTCTTCGGCGCACATCTGCAAGAACCGTTCGAGGCGCGCCGACGAGTGCTCGGGGCCCTGACCTTCCATGCCGTGCGGCAACAGCAAGACGAGACCGTTGTGCTGACCCCACTTGTCTTCGGCCGCCACGAGGTACTGATCGAGGATCACCTGCGCGCCGTTGACGAAGTCGCCGAACTGCGCTTCCCACAGCACGAGCGCCGCGGGGTTGGACAGTGCGTAGCCGTACTCAAAACCAAGTGCTGCGTATTCCGAGAGCAGCGAGTCGTACACCCAGAAGCGTCCAGTGCCGGTGCCCAAGTTGGCGAGTGGTGCGTACTTCGTCTCGTTCACGTAGTCGACGAGCACGGCATGGCGCTGGCTGAACGTGCCGCGTCGGCAGTCTTCACCGGCCAAGCGCACCGGTGAACCTTCAAGAGCGAGCGAGCCGAATGCGAGCGCCTCGGCGGTCGCCCAGTCGACCTGGCCGTCACGTTCGTACATCTCGGCGCGCTGTTCGAACTGTCGCAACAACTTGGGATGCACCGTGAAGTTCTCGGGGTAACGGTTCATCGCCGCAAAGACACGATCAAGTGCACCGCGGTCGACGCCGGTCGCCACGTGCGGCAGCACGCCAATGGGTTTGGGCGGCGGCGGAACCTTAATGACGTCGCGAGCGTGGGCTCGCGTCTCGTCGAGGGCCGACTGCAG
>RFOJ01000150.1 GCA_009926705.1 Acidimicrobiia bacterium | reverse complement strand
GACGAGCTCGTGGGGGGCGTGCTTTCGGCCGGTCCGGATCGGCTCGATGCCGCGGCGAAGCATGGCGTGCCGTACACGCTCTCGACGCTCGGCACGCGCAGCATCGAAGAAGTCGCCGCTGCGGCAGCCGGGGTGACGGCAGCTGGTGCAACCGTTGCGACTGCCACGACCGGGACCGCCACGACCGTCATCGCCGGAGACACCACCGCTGCGCCGCTGTGGTACCAGCTCTACGTCTGGAAAGACCGCGGTCTCTCGCGCGAACTCGTCCAGCGAGCGAAGGCTGCTGGCTACAAAGCCATCATGGTCACCGTCGACACCGCGGTCTTCGGTCGTCGCGACCGCGACGTGCGCCGCGGGTTCACGTTGCCCCCCAAGATCGGGCTGGACACATTCATCGACGGCATCCGACACCCGAGATGGACCCTCGACTTCGTCACCCACGAACCAATCACATTCTCCGCAGTCGCCGGGCGCGGCGACGTCGACGGTTCAACAGCAATCACGCTTAGCGACTACGTGAACAGCCAGTTCGACGCGTCGCTCTCGTGGCGCGACCTCGACTGGGTGCGCAGCGAGGCCGGTTTGCCCATCATGCTGAAGGGCATCCAGTCGGTCGAAGATGCATTACGCGCTCGCGACGAAGGTGTGGAAGCAATCGCCCTCTCCAACCACGGCGGTCGCCAATACGACGGCTCGCCCGCACCAATCGAACTGCTTCCGCGCGTGATGGACGCGGTCGGCGACGGCATAGAAGTGCTCGTCGACGGGGGTGTGCGACGCGGAAGCGACGTCGTCAAGGCGTGTGCGCTCGGTGCGCGAGCCGTGATGTTCGGGCGACCGTATCTTTACGGCCTTGGCGCAGCGGGCGAACTCGGCGTGGAGTGGGTGGTCGACTACTTCGCGTCCGGTATCAAACGCACGATGGCTTTGGTCGGCGCGACCGATGTTGCAGCGTTACGCAGCATCGTCAAACGCTGACAGAATTCCGCGCAGCCATGGCCGCGACGGAGTTATTTCTTCGCGCGACCGGTGGTCTTTGGCTCGGCCTTCTTGACCGTCTTCTTGCGGGTGCCGTAGCGCTTGTTGAAGCGCTCGACGCGACCTGCGGAGTCGATGATCTTCATCTGGCCGGTGTAGAAGGGGTGACTTGCATTAGAGATGTCGAGCTGCACGACGGGGTAGGTGTTGCCGTCGGTCCATTCGATGGTTTTCGAAGGGTCGGTCTTGATGGTCGAGCGAGTGAGGAAGCGGTAGTTCGCGCCGGAGTCTTCAAAGACGACGAACTCGTACTTGGGGTGGATGTCCTTCTTCATGGCTTGATAAGCGTAGCGGGAGGTCCTGCTGTGTGGCCTCGGCTCGGCGTAGTGGCGGCTGCCGAACGCCCCTTAGACTGTCCAAATGCCTAATCGTTGTGATGTGCTCGACAAGAAGCCGTCGCGCGGACACTCCGTTTCGCACTCGAACATCAAGTCGAAGCGCTCGTGGCGCGTCAACACCCACAAGCGTCGTTACTGGTTGCCGACCGAGAAGCGCTGGGTGACGCTCTTCGTCTCAGCAAAGGGCATTCGCACCATCGACAAGCGCGGCATCGAGTCCGTTGTCGCAGAGATGCGCCGCAAGGGCAAGAAGGTCTGAGGTAATCGAACATGGCCGCCAAGAGCAAAGACCGCCGTCCGATTATCAAGCTTCGTTCGACTGCCGATACGGGGTACACCTACGTGACGCGTAAGAACAAGATCAACTCGCGTGAGCGTCTCGAACTGAAGAAGTACGACCCAATCGCCCGCAAGCACGTCATCTTCAAAGAAGAGCGCTAAACCAGTCGCGGCACTCGCCGCGATTTGAAGAGCGTTACACCGGTCGCGGCATTCGCCGTGAGTTACTGCAGAGCCTGAGAAAAATCGGCGATGATGTCGCGCGCCGATTCGAGGCCCACCGAAACCCGCAACAACGCGTCGCTGATGCCCGTGGAGGCTTTCACGTCCGGCGGCACCGATAAGTGGGTGCTCGTCGCCGAATGAGAAATGAGGGTGTCGGGGCCGCCAAGGGTGACGGCATTGCGTACGAGGCGAAGGCGCTTGGTCAAATTCCGGGCCTCTTCGACACCGCCGCAGAGTTCGACTGACATCGTCGAGCCGAACCAGCGCATCTGTCGCTTGGCGAGCTCATGCTGGGGGTGCGACGCCAACCCTGGATAATTGACTCGCTTCACGGCTGGATGAGCCGTCAACCATTCAGCAAGCTGTTGCGCGGTTTCGCATTGCTGCCGCAGACGGGCGCCGAGTGATCGTATGCCGCGCAGACCGTTCAAGGCGTCGAACGGCGAGGCAATCGCTCCGTGCAGAACCGAGTAGCCCCAGATGGTGTCGACCAGTTCCTTCTCGGCTGCGATAACGCCGAGTGTTGCATCGTTGTGCCCGGCGATGC
>RFOJ01000149.1 GCA_009926705.1 Acidimicrobiia bacterium | reverse complement strand
AGAGGTGCTGCCACAAGAGTGGGTCGGCACCAGCGGCGACATCAAAGAACTGCGCACCGAACATCCGCTGGAAGCTGAGCAAGAAGAGCGCGACGGTGATGACCGGCACGGCGAAAAGAAGCAGGAACTGTACGACCGTGATCATCCAGGTGAAGACCGGCATCTTCATGAGCGTCATGCCCGGGGCGCGCATGTTGAGCACGGTGACGATGAGGTTGATGGCGCCGGTCAGTGACGCGATGCCGGCAATCTGCAGACCGAGCGCCCAGAAGTCGACGCCGTGACTCGGCGAGAACACCGGGCCGGAGTTCGGCGCGTACATGAACCAACCACCGTCCGCAGCACCGCCGAGAAACCATGCCAAGTTGACGACGATGCCGCCGCCCAGTACGCACCAGAAGCCGAATGCGTTGATTCGCGGGAATGCCACGTCTCGCGCACCGATCTGCAGCGGGATGAAATAGTTGGCGAACGCCGCCGCCATTGGCATGACGAACAAGAACACCATCGTGGTGGCGTGCATGGTGAACATCTGGTTGTAGAGGTCGGCGTTCAACACCTTGCCGTTTGGTGCTGCGAGCTGCATTCGGATGAGCACCGCTTCGATGCCTCCGACGATGAAGAAGAACAGCGCCATCGCGCCGTACATGAGTCCGAGTTTCTTGTGGTCGACGGTGAACAGCCACGACTTCCAGCCGGTGCTGGCGACGGGACGGCGCAACGCCCCGAACGTGCGCGCGGGCGTGATGGCCGGTGCCGCCGGCGTGAGCGCCGGGACGGTGGCCGGGCTCGGCGACGGGCGTTCAATGATGGCCATCTCTTCCTCCTATTTCAACGTGAGCAGGTATGCGACGAGTTTGTCGATGTCGGATTCGCTCAGTCCCAGGTTCGGCATGCCGCGGTACTTGCCATTGGTCTCGGTGAGCAACGCAGGATTGGCATACATCGGCTTCTCTGCCGGGGCGTTGCGCAACCACGCGCGGAGATCGTTGACGTTGAGACATGTTTCATCGACGCCTGCCAAGTACTTCGCACCGAACTCGGCGCTCTCCGCCTTCCAGACGTCATCCCTGCATGCGGCACGCAAGAGGTCGAACATTGCGCCGGCGAACGTGTTGCGGGTCATGAGCTTGCTCAAGTTCGGAGCGGCCCCCGACCACACGTTCTCGTCTGGGGCGGCGATGGCGAGCGTTCCGTCGGGGCGCTTCAGCCCGTTGACTTGGTGGCAACGGACGCATTGGTTGAGGAACACTGCCTCGCCTTCTTTGGCGAGGGTTCCTTCAGCTGGTGCCTGGTACGCGGCTTGCTGGTTGGCGATCCACTTGGCGAAGTCTTCCTTGGATAGTGCGACTGCCTCCATGCGCATGTTGGCGTGCGAGAGTCCGCAGAATTCGGTGCACTGTCCGGCGTAGATTCCAGGCTCGTCGGCTTCAAGGCGCAGCGTGTGAATGCGACCGGGCACCGCGTCGCGCTTGCCGTTGAGTGCAGGAATCCAATACGAGTGGATGACGTCGCGACTGGTCTCGCGCAAGAGCACCTTTGTGCCGACCGGCATCACGAGCTGGCCAGAGCTGATGATTGGCTGCGTGATTCCCCAATCGTTCTGCACCGGATAGTCGTATTCCCACCACCACTGCTGCCCCGTCACATTGATGACGAGTTCAGTGTCGTCAGTGCGCGCGAGGTCGAAGATGGCGCGAACCGTGAAGACACCGACGACGGCGAGGATGAGCGCCGGGATGACGGTGAGCGTGATCTCGAGCGCCGGCTTACCGTGTGTCTGCTCGGGGATCGGCTGGCCGCGGTCTTTGTACCGCCAAATGACGTACACGATGACCGCAAAGACGATGATGCCGACGATTCCCGCGACGGCAAAGACCGGCTGCTGCAGATCGTCAATCAACTTCGCATTTGGGCCCTTGGGCTGCCAGGTGTCTTGCGGCGCGTTCGTGGCGCATGATGCGAGCACCACGAGCAATCCGAGTGCCGACGCACCACGGGTGATGAGCGAGCGCGGACTCACGCGGTTCACGCTAAAGCCGCGTCGCTGTTCGGGCACATTCGTTCGTTCGTGATTCACGGCACCAGTACCTCGATGGACTGGCCCTCGATGCCGGGAACGCTGAGCGTGAACGGTGTGTCTTGTGCGATTGAGGGCTTGTTGTAGGTGATGGTGAGCGCCTGCTCTGCTCCGTTCGGGATGAGTTGCGTGCAGGTCTCGTTGTTGTCGCCGTGCTTTTCGCTCGGTGCGTCGGCCGATGCGGTGGCCGCCATCGCGGCACCGAGCGTCGCCACCATGCGTCGCTCGGTGTCGTCGTAATTACGGAAGATGAACGTCACGGGATTCGCGCGCGGGACGCTAATCGTCTCTTGCGTGCCCTGGAAGCCGTACACCTCGGCCGTCAGCTTGCCGTCACGCAGCTCGACGAC
>RFOJ01000148.1 GCA_009926705.1 Acidimicrobiia bacterium | reverse complement strand
TTGCGTCGCGGCAAGCGCCTCGCACTCGCCAACAAAGAGAGCCTCATTGCCGCCGGTCCCGTGGTGCAGCCACTTCGTGCCACGCCCGGTGCAGCCATCGTGCCCGTCGACAGCGAGCACTGCGCGGTGCACCAATGCTTGCGTGCGAGCGAGTCTTCGCAGCGCGAATTGGCGACGCTGATTCTCACCGCGAGCGGTGGCCCGTTCCGCGGCAAGACCCGCGACGAGCTGGCGAAAGTTAATGTCGCCGAAGCGCTCAAGCACCCGACGTGGTCGATGGGCCCCAAGATCACCGTCGACTCGTCAACGCTCATGAACAAGGGTCTCGAGGTCATCGAAGCCCACGAGTTGTTCGGCGTGTCGTACGACCGCATCGACGTGGTCGTGCACCCGCAGTCAATCATTCACTCAATGGTCACGTTCACCGACGGCGCCACCATCGCGCAGTTGTCGCTGCCCGACATGCGCCTGCCCATTGCGTATGCAATCGCATGGCCCGAACGCTTTGACGTGCCGTTTGGTTCGATCGACTGGCGCGAGCTGCGACGCCTCGACTTCGAGACGCCCGACCGCGCGACGTTCCGCTGCCTCGACCTCGCCTACACAGCCGGCCGCACCGGCGGCCCTGCGTGGTTGAGC
Organism: Acidimicrobiia bacterium; assembly: GCA_009926705.1. GTDB lineage: Bacteria > Actinomycetota > Acidimicrobiia > Acidimicrobiales > Ilumatobacteraceae > F1-60-MAGs027. The sequence goes on along the minus strand of RFOJ01000148.1, from coordinate 1,822 downwards.
GCCGCCAACGAAATCGCCGTTGACGCGTTTCTGTCGGGACGCATCTCCTGGTTGCAGATCGCCGAAGTGAACGATGCCACCCTGCAACGTCACGACGGCCAGCCATTGCGCAGCGCCGACGACGTACTCTCCGCCGACGCGACGGCGCGACGAATTGCACGCAGCATCGTCGAAACTTTTGCACAGTCCGCAGGTACCGTTACCGCGTGACCAACTTCTATTCCCGCGTGCGCGACGAACTCGTCGGCGGCGGGGGAGACCCCACCGTCACTTCCGGCAACAAGATTCCGCTCTCCACCAGCGTCGTCGGCATCGGCGTCATCGTCGCTCTCTTGGTGTGGCTCGGCGCGAACAACATCTGGACCCTCGTCTTCGTGCTCGGCCTCATCGTTTCGGTGTTCTTGCATGAAATCGGCCACTTCACCACGGCTCGGCTCACTGGCATGAAGGTCACGCAGTTCTACATGGGCTTCGGCCCACGTCTCCTGGCGTGGAAGCGCGGCGAAGTTGAATACGGCTTGCGGGCGTTCCCTATCGGTGCGTTCGTGCGCATCATCGGCATGAACAATCTCGACGACACCGACCCGCAAGACGAGCCCCGCACCTACCGCTCCAAATCGTTTCCGCGGCGATTGCTCGTCATCACCGCAGGCTCGCTGATGCACGCAATCATCGCGCTACTGCTGTTTGCTGGCGTGTTCGCGACCGCCGGTCGTTATGGTGAGACGGGCAGCGTCCGCGTGATGGACGCCCCGTACGAAGGAAGCTCGGCCGCAGCCGTCGGAGTGCAAGAAGGCGACATCATTCGTTCGTTCGCCGGCGTCGAGGTCGCCACGTCGCGCGAATTCGTCGAACTGGTCGGCAAGCAGCAGCCCGGCGACACGGTCGACGTGGTGGTCGAACGCGACGGCCAGTTGCTCACGCTCTCGCCGACACTCACCGTTTTTCCCGGCACTGAAGACACGCCCGAGGCCCGAGCTTTCTTCGGTGTCGCTGGCTGGTCGCGCGATTATGTGCAACTGAGTGCCGGTTCGGCAGCCGTCGAAGCCGCGAAAGAAGTGGTCCTCACCGCCCGCGACTCGGTGCGCGGCGTCTTCGTCGTGCTCAACCCCGTCAACATCGCCGAGAACCTCACGAGCGAGCGTGCCGATCCGCTCACGCGACCCAGCACCGTCGTCGGTGCGAGCCAGGTCGGCGGCGAAATCGGGCGCGAAGAAGGTTGGAAGGGCGTGCTCACGCTGTTGGCCGCGGTCAACGTGTTCGTCGGAGTGTTTAACATGCTTCCGTTGTTGCCCTTCGACGGCGGGCACGCCGCGGTAGCCGTGTATGAGCGTCTTCGCTCCACTCGCACCCGTCGCTACCAGGCCGACGTGAGCAAATTGGCGCCCGTCACCACCGCAGTGGTGGCACTGCTGGTCATGTTGCTCGTGGCAGGCTTGTACCTCGACATCACCCAACCGCTGTTCTGACGACCACGCCACATCGCTTCGCATGACTCACCCCTTCGCACTTCTCGCATGACTCAGCCCACCGTCTTCTCCACGTACCCGCGCAAGAAGACCCGCCAGATCCACGTCGGCAAAGTGGCCGTCGGCGGTGACGCACCCATCAGCGTGCAGTCGATGACCATCACCAAGACCGCCGACGTCGAAGGCACGCTGCAGCAGATTTACGCGCTCGCCGCAGCTGGCTGCGATATTGTTCGCTGCACCTGCAACGAGATCGAGGCGGCGGAGGGTCTCGCGCAAATCGTGCCTCGGTCGCCGATTCCGATCATCGCCGACATCCACCACCAGTACAAGATGGCGCTCGCCGCGCTCGA
>RFOJ01000147.1 GCA_009926705.1 Acidimicrobiia bacterium | reverse complement strand
CGCGGTCATCAAAGCGCGAGCCGAGCGCGATGAGCAAGTCGCTCTTTTGCATCGCCGTCACCGCGGTTGCGGTGCCGTGCATGCCAGGCATGCCGAGGCACAGCGGATGCGAGTCAGGGAATGCACCGCGCGCCATGAGCGTGGTGACGACCGGAATCTGCGTGAGCTCGGCGAGTTCTCGCAACACACCGGCAGCACGCGCCTTGAGCACGCCTCCACCGACGTAGAGAACCGGCTGCTTGGCGGCAAGTATGAGGCGTGCAGCCTCTTTGATCATTTTGGCGTGGCCCTTCACGTTGGGCCGGTAACCGGGCAGGCTGTCGAGCACTTCGTCGTCGCTCGGCCAGTACCACTCCATCGTGTTCTGCAACACGTCTTTGGGCAAGTCGATCAGCGTCGGGCCGGGTCGACCCGTGGTCGCAATGTGGAACGCCTGGCGCACGACCATAGGGATATCTTGCGCGCTCATCACGAGTTCGTTGTGCTTGGTGATGCTGCGCGTGATGCCGACCGTGTCGCACTCTTGGAATGCGTCGGTGCCGATTGCTGCAGTCGGAACTTGGCCGGTGATGCCGACCATCGGGATGGAGTCCATGTACGCATCGCACAGCGGCGTGACAAGGTTGGTGGCGGCCGGACCGCTCGTCACCATCGCGACACCCGGGCGACCGGTGACGTGCGCGTAACCCTCGGCCATGTGACCAGCGCCTTGTTCGTGGCGCACGAGAATGTGGCGGATCTTTGACTCAAGCAACGGGTCGTACGCCGGGAGAATGCAACCGCCCGGCAATCCGAACATCACTTCGACGTTCTCATGCTCGAGTGAGCGGATGAGGGCCTGGGCTCCGGTGAGTTTTTCTTTCATGGTTCGTGCCTTTCTTCAAGTCTCGCTGTGGATTTCGTGTTTTTGTTCTTGGTTGGTTCGTTTTCGTTGTTTGTTTTTGGGAATAAAAAAACCTCCCCGGTGGGGAGGTTGGGCGCACGCGTATGTGAGCGTGCGCTTAGTGAATTACTACGAGAGCGACCACGATGCTGCGTCGGCTCGTCATAGTGGTTTCAGTCTGCCAGCGAGAGTAAGGGGTTTCCAACCCGCAGGTCTGCAGACCCGAGGGGCAACCCCCTTGTTCGCCATGGTGCCTGCTGGTCTCGAGCCGCAGTGACTACTCCCCTGACCGTGCGACGACCAGCACCCGGCGCTGGAGGTCGCTCGCCGGAATTCGCAGCGGGGTCGAAGGTTCGATGATCTGAACTTCACCGCTCAGGGCAATGTTCACCTGGGTGCGAACCCCTGGCACTCGCTGTGCGAGCAGGGTGCAGACGGCTGCAGCCCGAGTGCGGGCCAAGTCGCGCAACACTCGCAGCGGGCCGGCGCCGGCACCACCAACGCACGTGACATCGTCGCCGGGTTCGAGCGTCGCCGCGAAGCTTGCGATTTGTCGCCGCTGCGCAGGCGACAGCGTGGTGGAAAGCGGCGGGAACGGTCGCAGCACCAGTGAGCGAGTCGTGCGTGCAGTGAGTGCAGGCGGCACGACCGTGGTGGTGGTTGGCGCGACGGCCGTTGTCGTTGGAGCGATGGTCGTCGTCGAGATTGGCGCGACCGTGGTGGTTGTCGAGTTCGTCGTCGGCGAGTTCGTCGAGTTCGTCGGTGCGATCGTCGTCGCGGGGGTGACCGAGACCGGTGCCGGCTCAGGTGCTGTGGTCGTTGTCGATGTCGTGGTTGGCGCGACCGTCGTGGTGGTGGCCGGTGCGACGGTCGTCGTCGTCGTTGTTGAAGTGGGCGCGACGGTAGTCGTCGGTGCGACGGTTGTCGTCGTCGTTGTAGCGGGCGCAACTGTTGTCGTTGTCGTTGTGGTCGGTGCGACAGTCGTTGTCGTTGTGGGCGCGACGGTGGTCGTCGTTGTGGGTGCGACGGTTGTCGTTGTGGTGGTTGGCGCGACCGTCGTGGTGGTGGTCGTCGTAGTCGTCGGTACGGTCGGCGTCAGCGAGTCACTCATCAGTGATGGTGCACCATCGCCAATCGCGTTGCGAGCCGTGACACGAAACCGATATGCCGTCGCATTGGTGAGACCGCTTACGGTCGCCGAAAGCGAAGCAGACACACCGTCACTCACGGTGACCCACTCGGCGCCGTCGCTCGTGTACTGCACCACGTAGTCGGTGATGGCGCTGTTGCCAGTGCTCAACGGAGCGCTCCAGGTGAGTGACACGGTTCCGTCCCCGGCCGTGCCGGTGGGTGTGCCGGCACGACCGGGTTCGGTGAGCGACAACACACGGCGATCGGTTCCAAGGTTCACCGCTGGGAGGTTGTCGCCCATCTCGCTGGCGGCATCACCGAGGGGATCCGTGCCACCAGAACCAATTCGGCCGTTGGATGCAAGCCCGAAGCACTTGATGGTCGCATCATTGAGCACCGCACAGGTGTGCGACGCACCCGCGACGATTGCACGCACGGTGCGACCAGTGCCAAGCGAGATCGCGGAGAGACTGTC
>RFOJ01000146.1 GCA_009926705.1 Acidimicrobiia bacterium | reverse complement strand
ATTTCACGGCGTCTGACGCCTTGACGCGCGATGACCGCGCCGAAAGCCACCACATGCGCCGCAGAAGCAGCGAGACTTGACGCCGATGCGCAAGACAAAAGTGATCGCCACCATCGGGCCGTCGAGCGCGAGCCCAGAGATGCTTGACGCGTTGGTCAACGCCGGCGCCGACGTGCTGCGCATCAATTGCTCGCATATCACGACCAACGAGCTCCGGGAACGCATTCGCTTGATTCGCAGCGTGAGAAGCGATGTCGGGATCCTCGTTGACATCCAGGGCCCAAAGCTGCGCTATTCGGGGCAACCCCGCCACCTCAAAGCCGACACCGTCGAGCGGTTTGGTTTCAGCGAACTTGGGATGCCCGACTCCCGCAATGGCGCCGCAATTGGCCTGGCAGCGGGGCAGCGATTGCTGTTGGATGACGGTCGTCTGGAAGGCGTCATCGAGCAGGTCAGCACGGATGACCTCACGATGCGCGTCGTGCGCGGTGGGGAACTGAAAACCAAGAAGGGCGTCAATCTGCCCGATACCGAAGTGGGCGGAAGCGTGCTCTCCGCCAAAGACAAAGCAGACCTCGAAGTCGTCAAGGCAGAGAACGCTGAATTCGTCGCCGTGTCGTTCGTGCAGCGCCCGAGCGACGTCGAGGAGGTTCGCAGCATCGTCGGCCCGACCGCGCAGGTCATCGCCAAGATTGAGCGCCCGCAAGCGCTGGAGCGCATCGACGACATCTGCCGTGTGAGCGACGGTGTCATGGCGGCCCGCGGCGATCTCGGCGTGGAACTGCCGTTTCAGGTCGTCCCTGCCGCGCAGCACAAGATCGCCCGCACCGCGTTGCGCAATGGCGTGACGTCAATTTGCGCGACGGAAATGCTCGAGTCGATGACCAATTCAACGCGTGCGACGAGAGCCGAGGTCGCTGACGTGACCGGGGCAGTGCGTGACGGATTCGACGCGGTGATGCTTTCTGGCGAGACAGCCGTCGGCTCGAATCCCGTGCGCGCCGTTGAGGTGATGGCGGCAATCTGTGAAGCTGCCGAACGAGACGTGACCTTGCCAGTTGTCTTCGCCGACGCAAACCCTGAGACCGCTGCAGTAACTGCGGCTGCAAGCTCGCTTGCTCGACGAATCGGCGCTGACTCATTGTTATCGCTCACATACACGGGCTATTCGGCGCGCCTCCTGGCTGCCTGCCGCCCGAGCTCGCCGATTATCGCCGCCACACCGAGCGAGTCGGCTGCACGCCGACTGAAGATCTCGTGGGGTGTCTACCCGATCGTGTCGCAACGCGATGCAGACGTCGAGGTGTCGATTAGCGCCGGACTGAGCACTGCTCGCGAGCGCGGATACGTAAAGCGCGGTCACAAAGTGGTCGTGTGCGCCTCACGCCTGAGTCCACGCTCGGACGCAGATACCATCTGGCTGCACACCGAATCATGAAGCACGTCACGCCAACACACAGCGCTGCACAACGAGCGTCGTTTACGTCGTTCCAAGAGTCGACTCGCGAAGACTGGGCCCTGATCATGGACCACTTGTCCGACACTCAGAACATGGTGGCTGACAACGCCCTGCACCTCTTGCGCCTGCTGGAGAGCGACCACGGCGGGTTCCCGGTAACGCGGCTCGAGCACTCGCTGCAGACCGCCACGCGAGCCCAGCGGGACGGTCGAGACGATGAATACGTGGTCTGCGCGCTGCTGCACGACATCGGCGACACATTGGCGCCGTACAACCACCCGTATATTGCGTCGACAATGGTCAAACCATTCGCCAGCGAAGCAAACCACTTCATGGTTGCCCAACACGGAATCTTCCAGGGCTACTACTTCTGGCATCACATCGGACTCGACCGCGATGCGCGCGAAGCATTCCGTGACTCGCCGTACTTCGAGTACACAGAGGAATTCTGCGCGAAATACGACTCTCCGGCGTTCGATCCTGACTATCGCAGCGAACCGCTCGAGCATTTCGAACCCCTCGTTCGAACGTTTTTTGCTGATCGACGTCGCCCTCGATGACACTCACCGACCCGCGCCCCGCGGGTAACCCAACTGGCAGTACGTCGACCTCATCGCCGCGCACACGAGCTGCAGTAGGCCGTCGAAAGATCTGGAAGAACTGGGCCGGCAGCGTCACTGTCGCACCCGAGCGGCTCGTACGACCGACAAGTGTCGAACAGCTACAACAGGCCATCGTTGATTCACCGCGCCACTGGAAGATTCGGATGGCAGGAAGCGGCCATAGCTTCACGCCGACTGTGCCGAGCGACAACCTGCTGCTACTCCCGAGCGACTTCGGCGAAGAACTTGGTATCGACTCTGAGCGGATGGTCGCACGAATACCAGCCGGCATGGTGCTGCACGAGGTAAACCTGCGTCTTGCCGTAGCGGGTTTCGCTCTGGCAAACATGGGAGATATCACCGCACAGACGGTCGCTGGCTCTATCTCTACGTCGACGCACGGCACAGGTCGTGCGTTCACCGGCCTCG
>RFOJ01000145.1 GCA_009926705.1 Acidimicrobiia bacterium | reverse complement strand
GGACGCACCGGCACTCGCAGTTATGGCCCGCAAGGCCAGACGACACCAGAGGACCTGGCCGACGCCCCAACGGTGCGAGTGTTCGTTGAATCGTTCGCACCGCCACCGCACATGGTGATTTTCGGGGCAGTCGACTTCACCAGTGCCCTCGCGCGAGTGGCAAAGGTTCTCGGCTATCGCGTCACGGTGTGCGATGCACGAAAGGTGTTCGCTACGACGCGGCGGTTTCCGATGGCCGACGAGGTGATGGTGGCGTGGCCCGACGATGTGTTCGAGAAGTTCGGTTCGTCGCTCGGTTCACGCGACGCGGTGTGCATTCTCACGCATGACCCGAAGTTCGACGTGCCTGCCATTCAGGGGGCATTGCGCACGTCGGTGGGTTACATCGGCGTGATGGGCAGTCGCAAGACGCACGCGAAGAGACTCGAACGACTGGCTGAAGTCGGTTTGAAGGCCGAGCACCTCACCCGCGTGATGTCGCCGGTGCCCGCACACCCGAGGAGACGGCAATCTCAATCTGCGGCGAAATCATCGCAAGACGCACCGGACGCGGCGCATCGTCGCTGTCAACAACGACCGGGTCAATCCACTAGTCGATCGAGCTCTCCCGTCAATTCACGAGTCGATCGGGCTTACCCAGCGCATCCACGACATACGTGTTGAGTCAATGCGATGAACTTCAACGGCACGCTCGCCCGAGCGTGCGTGCACGATGAGGCCAGGCACGCCAAGCGACATCATGATGTGGCCCGGATACCAGACGAGATCAGCCACCTGAGCGGTGTCACGACTGACTCGGTTGCCGCGCTCATATTGCTGAACTGAGCCGCGCTCGATTGACACACCTGCCTGTGCCCAGGCGAATCGCGTCAAGGCTGAGCAATCGAGCGCAATGAACGGTGCATCTGCATTGAGTTTGTACGGCACGCCCACTTGGCTGAGGGCAGAAAAGAGCGCAATCTTGCGCTGCAACGTCGTCGAGGTCCACGCGCTACGAAGCTCATCAACATCGGCCTCAAGGAGGTAAGCAACGAGCCCAGCAAGTTCATCGATCTGACGTTCCGCAACGTAGCGACTCTCTGACTCTGGGAGTTCACGGGCATCGCGGAGTTCGAGTGCCACCTGTCGTGACGTCGTGGCAATCCACGTGGCGGTGCGATCGCTGACCGGAACCGCAGCAACGGGCTGCACGGGCGTAAGCACGACGGCGGCGACAGCAACGACGAGCAGTGTGGCGAAGCGAACGAGCGTTCGCTTTTTGGGGCAGCGATCGGGTAAAGCCGTAGCTGCGGTGTGTTTGGGGGACATCGAAACCTCCGGATGACGCAGGGGGTGCGCCATTGGTTGGTGGATGGGGTGATATCAGGCTACCGCTGGCTGTAACAGAATTGTAATAATTCGTGCACTTGTGTTTTTGCTGGGGAAGCCCCGTGGGCGCTGGATTGACAGCCTCTCGCGAGGTGTCTTGCCGACCCAACTGCGAGGCTGACTGCGTGGCAACCGCACCCCAGCCCGCTTCTACGCGTGCCTGCGGGGCCGTCTTGCTCGCAGCGGGTGGCGGCAGCAGATTCACTGGCAACCACCACAAACTGCTGCAGCCGTTGGCTGGCAAGCCCGTCCTGCGATGGGCGCTGGAAGCGATCGCCGATGCTGGGCTCTCCCCCATCTTCGTGGTCACTGGCGCGGTCGACGTGATCGATGCCCTGCGAGCACCTCTCGCCAACGAGCCGGAGGTCATTGTGATTCGCAACGAACACTGGCGCAGCGGAATGGCAAGTTCGCTGCAATGTGCCATCGCTGCAGCTCGCGAACGAGAACTCGAAGCTGTCGTCGTCGGGCTCGGTGATCAACCCGGCATTCCTGCGGCAGCGTGGCGCGCGGTTGCTGCGACGAAGGCGCCGCTCGCCGTCGCGACCTACGGTGGCAAACGCCGCAATCCGGTGCGCATTCATGCCGAGTTGTGGTCGCATCTCCCCACTGACGGCGACGAGGGTGCGAGGTCGTTGATTCGAGAGCGCGCCGCATTGGTCGCCGAAGTAGCCTGCGAAGGCAACGCCGACGACATTGACACTGTTGATGACGTCGAGAAATGGCACGCCCGCCTTGCCGCAACACGAGAGGACACCTGATGGATCTGCATCACGAGTTCACCGTTCCAGTACCAGCTGCCGACGCCTGGCGAATTCTTACCAACCTTGAGCGTCTTGCCCCGTGCCTCCCTGGTGCGCAGCTCACAGAGGTTGAAGGCGAGATTTACCGCGGACAAGTGAAGGTGAAAGTCGGGCCCATCGTTGCTCAATTCAAAGGACAAGCCTCATTCGTCTCGCGAGACGATACGAACTACACCGCATCGCTGAAAGCGGAGGGTCGCGACACTGGTGGCAAGGGCAACGCCGCAGCCACCATCACTGCGCGCCTTGAATCGACAGGCGCCTCGAGTGCCAAGTGCACGGTGGACACCGACCTCAACATCACTGGCAAGGTTGCACAGTTCGGCCGCGGTGCGCTCGCCGACGTGAGCGACAAATTACTGCTGCAATTCGTCGACAACCTCAACGCACTGATTGCAAAAGAGGGCGTCGCA
>RFOJ01000144.1 GCA_009926705.1 Acidimicrobiia bacterium | reverse complement strand
TAAGGATGTGGCGTCGGCGACGACGGTGTCGTTCACCGGTTTGAGTCTGACGGGTACGGGTAACGGTAACTACACGCTCACTGCGCACGCGACCGAGTCACGAAGCATCACCGCCAAGGCGTTGACGGTGAGTGGGTTGTCGAGTTCGAACAAGGTGTATGACGGTACGACGACGGCGTCGGTGTCGGGTACGGCTGCGTTGCAGTCGGCGATCACTGCCGGCACTGGTTTGAGCTCGGACGGCAAGCCGTACTCGGTGGACTCCGTCAGCGTCACCGGTACGCCTGCTGCGGCGTTCAACAGTAAGGATGTGGCGTCGGCGACGACGGTGTCGTTCACCGGTTTGAGTCTGACGGGTACGGGTAACGGTAACTACACGCTCACTGCGCACGCGACCGAGTCGTCGCGAAGCGTCTCTCGCAAGACGATCACGGTAAGTGGACTCTCAAGCATTGATAAGGAATACGACGGCTCGCAGGCTGCGTCGGTGTCGGGTACGGCTGCGTTGCAGTCGGCGATCACTGCTGGCACTGGTGCGAGCTCGGACGGCAAGCCGTACTCGGTGGACTCCGTGTCGGTCACGGGCACCCCCACGGCCGCGTTCAATAGCAAGAACGTGACTGCCGCGACGACGGTGTCGTTCACCGGTTTGAGCCTGACGGGTACGGGCAACGGCAACTACACCCTCTCCGCGCATCCGACCGTTTCCAACGTCATCACCGCTAAGGCGCTAACGATGACAGGAACCACGATCGCGAGCAAGGCGTACGACGCTTCGCCCAATGCTGGCACGCTCACAGTTGGAACACTCACGGGATTCGTGTCGCCCGAGACGGTGACAGCAACCGCAGTAGCCGCTGACTACGCAAGCGCGAACGTCGGCACGCGAGCGTCGACCGTCACGTACACCTTGCTTGACGGCACCGACGGCAACGGCGGGTACAGCCTCGCTTCCCAGTCGGTGAACGGTGTCATTACCGCCAAGACGCTTTCGGTCACGGCACCGTCGATTGCTTCTCGCGCCTACAACGGCTCAACTACCGCCGGTGCGGTGACAGTCGGAACGCTGAGCGGCTTCGTGGGAACTGAAACAGTGACCGCAACCGGGGCAGCAGCCGCCTACTCAAGCAAGAACGTCGGCACGTACGCGGGAGTGGTCATTACCTACACGTTGTCCGACGGCATAAACGGTGGGCTCGCCACGAACTACAGCCTCGCCAACGGCACTGCAACAGGTGAGATCACACAAAAGACGCTGTCGGTGACAGCACCCACTATTACGTCGCGTGCTTACGACGGCACGACGACGGCCGGTTCGGTCACAGTGGGCACATTGAGCGGCTTCGTCGGAAGCGAAACCGTCACCGCCACTGGAACTGCGGCGAACTTCTCGAGCGCGAACATTGGTTCATACCCCGGTGTCGTTGTCACCTACACGTTGGGCAATGGCACGAACGGTGGGCTTGCCACGAACTACAGCCTCGCCAATGGATCCGCGACCGGCACCATCACCGCGAAGGAACTGTTGATTCGCGGGTCGTTCGAGGCTGCAGACAAGTTCTACAACGGCAACAAGACGGCAACCCTCGCATCGCAGTCGTTCACGCTGAGCGGCCTCGTTTCTGGCGAAGACGTCGGTGTCAACGTCTCGCTCGAGTTCGACACGAAAGACTTCGGCGTCACCAAGACGGTGTCGATTATCTCGGCTGAGCTCACCGGCACCGCGAAGGACAACTACAGCCTCACGCTTGACGCTTCGCGGCCCACCGACACGGCAGCAATCAACAAGCTGGCCCTCACCGTCGGGTCGCCCACGATTACCAGCAAGCAATATGACGCCAGCGCCACCGCCGGCGCGGTGACGGTTGGAACGCTGAGTGGCTTCGTCGGCTCGGAAACAGTGACGGCGACTGGCGCCGCGGCCGCGTATTCCAGTGCGAACGTAGGCACTTATGTGGGTGTGGTCATCACCTATACATTGGCCGACGGCTTGAACGGTGGGCTCGCTACGAACTACAGCTTGGCGAATGGCTCGGCGACCGGACAGATAACGGCGAAACCGCTGTCGGTCACGGCGCCATCGATTGCCTCGCGCGCCTATAACCGCACCGCGACTGCAGGGTCAGTGACCGTTGGAACGCTGAGCGGATTCGTCGGCAGCCAGACCGTCACCGCAACTGGAGCCGCAGCCGACTACTCGAGTGCGAACATCGGCACGTACACGGGCGTGGTCATTACGTACACGCTGGCTGACGGCACGAACGGTGGCCTCGCTTCGAACTACAGCCTTGCTAACGGCTCGGCAACTGGTGTCATTACAGCGAAGCAATTGACCATCGGCAATGCTTCGGGCAAGACCTTCGCAGTGTCGAACAAGGTGTACGACGGCGGCAAGACCGCAACCGTCGACCAAACGACGTTGGGTCTGGTCGGTGTCGAGAGCGGTGACACGGTCACATTGACGGCTGCCGCCGACTTCGCTGACAAGGACGTCGCAAACGGCAAGACCGTGAGCCTCACTTCGTCGAGCGCCATTGGCGGTGCCAACGCCGGCAACTACTCATTGTCGCTCGTCGGCGCGCCGACTACCACCGCAA
>RFOJ01000143.1 GCA_009926705.1 Acidimicrobiia bacterium | reverse complement strand
GTGAACCACTTCATGAGCGTGGGGGCATGGGTCCACCCTTGCCACAGTTGCGCAGCGGTCACCGGCACCACGCGCTGAAACGTGAGGTCGAACGTGCCGCTAGGTGACGCAGTTTCAGTTGGCATTCGGTCGATGCTACGCCTCGGGGTCGTGCATCATCTCGCGCACTTCTTGCGCACAGCCGCATGCAGTTGCAAATCGAGCGGCCCAAGCGACGGCCGCCTCGCGATCGGGCAGATCGAGAATGACAAACCCGCCGAGCACGGCCTTGCGCTCGGGAAAGTCGCCGAGTTTCACGCTGCCGTCAGGCGCGACGATGGTGGCTTGCTGGGTGAGTAATACCCCACCAGAGATATAGACACCGGCGGCTTTTGCGTCGCGCAGCACACGGTGCGCGGCCTCGCTGACGGCATCGAACTGGCCGTCAGGGATATGCATCGTTCCGTCATCGAACGACACCAAGTACCGCGTCATGAGCCAAACCTACTCACGCAAGTAGGTTCGGCACATGGCCGCAACGCACCTCACGACATATCTGTGGTTCAACACCGAGGCGCTCGAGGCTGCGAAGTTTTACGTGGGTCTCTTCCCTGGTTCGCGTCTTGGTGACGTGAGCTACTACCAAGCCGACGCGCAGATGCCGGCAGGCACCGTGCTGACAGTGGAGTTCGAGTTGTTCGGCCGCCCGTTCGCTGCGTTGAACGGCGGGCCGGCGTTCACGCATAGCGAGGCGGTGAGCTTTCAAGTGAGTTGCGAGACACAAGCCGACGTCGATCGCATCTGGGACGCGATTGTCGGTTCGGGTGGTGCGGCCAGCCAGTGCGGTTGGTGCAAAGACCGCTGGGGTGTGAGCTGGCAGATCATCCCCGAGGCACTCGGCCGAGCGCTGAAGGGCCTCGACGGCTACGACAGCAACTACGCGTTCAAAGCGATGATGAAGATGTCAAAAATCGTCGTCGCCGACCTGAAGCCAGCGAACTAGGCAATCTCTCGGCGTACCGGCGCGCAACGAGGCGCGTAGTCAGGGTCGCACATCACGCCGACAGAATGAACGACGGTGTCTGGCATCGTCGTAAGCGAACTCGAATACGGGCCGCCGGGCGCCGACCAATTGTTCTTCGACGTGAGTTTTCGCGTGGCCCCGGGCGAGCACGCGGCGATCGTCGGCGCCAACGGCGTGGGCAAGAGCACCATCTTGCGCATTCTCACCGGTCAGATTGAGGCCGACGCTGGCGAGTTCTCGATCAACGGCTCCATGCTCTACATGACGCAAGACGTGGGCATGTCGCGACCCACCGACACGTTGCGCGAGATGCTGATCGAAGTGGCACCAGCCGCGCTGCGCGAAGCCGGCCGCGAGCTCGTGCGTGCCGAGCGGGCGATGCAGGCTGGCGAAGACGACGGCATGGCGTATGCGACCGCGCTCTCACACTGGGGCGACCTCGGCGGCTACGAGCTCGAAGCGCAATGGCAAGCCTCCGCGCAGCGCAGCGTAAAGAGCCAAGTCGACGACGTGTTCACGCGCCTTGTGTCAGAACTCTCCGGTGGCGAGCGCAAGCGCCTGGTGCTCGACCTCTTGCTGCATTCGGGCGCCGATGTACTGCTGCTCGACGAACCCGACAACTATCTCGACATCCCCACTCGCCAGTGGCTCGAAGACGAATTGCGCGCGTGCCCATCGACCATCCTCATGGTCAGCCACGACCGCACGCTGCTTGAGCGTTGCTCGAACAAGATCATCGCGGTGGAGGGCTCGGGGTGCTGGGTGCACGGCGGCAGTTTCGCCACCTTCCCCGAAGCCAGGGAGAAGCGCCAAGAACTACTCGGCGACGACCTGAAGCGCTGGCACGAAGAAGAGCGTCGCCTCTTCCATCACATGAAGATCATGAAGCAACGCGCCGCGCAGAACTTTAAGAACGCCACCAAGGCCAACGCCGCCGAGACTCGTTGGGAAAAGTTTGTGGCCGCCGGCCCGCCACCCCCGCCGGTGCCCGACCAGCAGATCTACGTGCGCCTGCGCGGCGCCGACGCCGCCCGCCGCGTGGCGCAATTGAACGGCGTGTCGATGCACGACCTCTTCAAACCGTTCAGCGACGAGATTTATCACGGTGAGCGCGTCGCTCTCATCGGCCCGAACGGCACCGGCAAGACACACCTCTTAAAAGTGTTGTCGCAAGAACTCTCCCCCGGCACGGGCGACGTGAAGTTCGGCCCGCGCACGTCGGTGGGTGTGTTCACGCAGATCAACGATCGTCCCGATTTTCTCGGTCGCGAATGCATCGACATCGTGCACGATCGCATCAGCGACGAAGAAAAGGCGATGAAGACCCTCGCCCGCTACGGGCTGCGCAACCAGGCGCGTCAGAAATTTGAGACGCTCTCCAACCAGGCGCGTCAGAAATTTGAGACGCTCTCCGGCGGCCAGAAAGCTCGGCTCGAGATTCTGCGGCTCGAGATCGAGGGCCACAATGTGCTGCTGCTCGACGAACCCACCGACAACCTCGACATCGAATCGTCGGAAGCTCTGGAAAAAGCCCTCGACGGTTTCGAGGGCACGGTCGTTGCCGTGAGCCACGACCGCACGTTCCTGGCGCAGTTCGACCGCTACATCATGATCACTGATTCGGGCGAC
>RFOJ01000142.1 GCA_009926705.1 Acidimicrobiia bacterium | reverse complement strand
CAAGTCGCGCGAGCCGTGGGCCTACGTGAAGATTGCCGAAGGCTGCGACCGCAACTGTGGGTTCTGCGCAATTCCGTCATTCCGCGGCCCGCAGCGAAGCCGCGACATCGACAGCATCTTGCGCGAAGTAGACGAACTACAAGCCAAAGAAATCGTGCTCGTCGCCCAAGATCTCGCGAGTTACGGCAAAGACCGCCCCGGCGAACTCGGCGCTGGCTCAATCGTGCCGCTCGTGCGGGCAGTGAGCGCAAAGGTGCCGCGCACACGATTGTTGTATCTCTACCCGAGTGACCTCACCGACGAGCTCATCGAGGCGATTCTCGCGAGCGGCGTGCCGTACTTCGACCTCTCGTTGCAACATGTATCGAAGCCGCACCTGCGACGCATGCGGCGCTGGGGTGACGGTGAGCGCTTCCTGAAGCGCATTGCCGAAATTCGCTCGCGTGACTCACAAGCGGCCTTCCGCAGCAACTTCATCGTCGGATACCCGGGGGAGACCGAAGACGACCACGACCAGTTGCTCGCATTCGTGCGCGAGGCTTCGCTCGACTGGTGCGGGTTCTTTGAATACAGCCCAGAAGAGGGCACCTACGCCGTCGACCTGCCCGACCAGGTGTCGGCCGGGTTGATGCACGAGCGCATTGCTGAGTTGCGCGAGCTGCAAGATGCAATCACCGCGGCGAAGCGCGACGACCTGATCGACGAAGTGGTTGAGGTGCTGGTTGACGAAACGGGAGTGGGTCGCAGTCACCGCGAAGCCCCGCAGATTGACGGCATTGTGCGGGTGCCCGACACGCTCGTGACGGGTAGTTTCGCCAAGGTGCGCATCGTGGATGCTGAAGGACCCGATCTCGTTGCCGAAGGTGCTGCGAATGCCGCCGGAGACCGCGAGGAGTCATCCCGTGCCCGTTGACCCAAACGCACTCATCACCTGGGCGAACGTCGTCACGGTGTCGCGCATCCTCGTGTCGCCGTTGCTCTTTGCGATGATCCCCGTCGAGCCGGGCGGCTCGTGGGTGGCGCTCGGCATGTGGTTTGTGTTGTGCGTGAGCGATGGCTTCGACGGCTACCTTGCGCGGCGCCACGGCATCACCCGTAGCGGTGCGTTTCTCGACCCGCTCGCCGACAAAGTGCTCGTGCTCGGTGCGATGTTCACGCTTGTGTCGCGTGGGGTGTTTTGGCTGCTGCCCGTCGTCATCATCGCGGTGCGCGAGGTGATCGTCAGCGTCTATCGAGTGCTCGTCGGTGCGAAAGGTGTGTCAATGCCCGCGAGCCGCACGGCAAAGGTGAAGACGCTCAGCCAGCAGCTGGCGGTGGCCGGCGCGCTGATGCCGCTCACCTTCGACGAAGAGTGGCTGTGGTCTCGTTGCTGTGGTTGGCCGTCGGGCTCACATTGCTGTCCGGCGCGCAATACGCATGGAAAGCAATCTCTCCAAAGCGGGGTGCCGCCGGTGCGATGTGACGTCGTCGCCGTCGGCACCGAACTGCTGCTCGGCCAGATCGTCGACACCAACTCGTCGTGGTTAGGCGAGCAACTCGCCGCTGCAGGCATCGACTCGTGCTTGCAAGTAAAAGTGGGCGACAACCAGGCACGAATCGTCGCGGCGCTGCGATCGGTGCTGCGCGATGCTGATGCCGTCATCGTGTGCGGCGGGCTCGGGCCCACCCACGACGACATCACTCGCGAGTCCATCGCCGAAGTCATGGGCACCACGCTGGAGATGGACGACGTGATTGCCGATCGCATCGCCCGCATGTTCGCCTCGCGCAACCGCAAGATGGCCGAAAACAACCTTCGCCAGGCAATGGTGCCCCGCGGGGCGAGCGTGATTGAGCAACAGCGCGGAACCGCCCCCGGCCTCATCTGCCCGGTGGGCGACAAGGTGATCTACGCGGTGCCTGGGGTGCCGTACGAGCTGCACGAGATGTTCGAGCGCGCGATTCTGCCCGACCTCTTGGCTCGCTCGGGCGAACCGCGCAAGATTGCGTCGCGCGTGCTGCGCACCTGGGGTGAGAGCGAGAGCGGTTTGAATGAGCGCCTGCAGCCGATCATCGACGAACTCGACCGTGTGGGCAACCCGACGCTGGCCTTCTTGGCAAGCGGATGGGAGGGCATCAAGGTGCGCCTCACCGCCCGCGGTGCCGATGACGCATCGGTGAAGTCGCTGCTTGATTCGTGGGCCGAGCGCGTGCGCGCCGTGGTGCCCGAAGTGGTGTTCGGATACGACACCGACACGATGGAATCCGTCGTGCTCGACCTTCTGAGAGCGCGCGGCCTGACGATCGGCGTCGCCGAAAGCGTGACGGGTGGTCTGGTTGCAGGTCGCCTCACTGCGATACCCGGGTCGAGCGATGTGATGCGCGGCGGCGTGGTCGCTTACGCGAGCGACGTGAAGTTCGACGTGCTCGGCGTGCCGCGGGGCCCGGTGATCAGCGAAGACACCGCGCGTGCAATGGCAGTGGGGGTGTGCAAGACGATTGGTTCGTCGGTAGGCCTCGCACTCACTGGTGTGGCGGGCCCGGCCGAACAAGACGGAGCCAAAGTCGGCACGTTGTGCATCGCAGTGGCGATGCCGACCGGCGTCCCAAGTTCCACCACCGTGATGCTCCCCGGCGACCGCAAGACCATGCGCGAACTCGCCGTCATCAGCG
>RFOJ01000141.1 GCA_009926705.1 Acidimicrobiia bacterium | reverse complement strand
TCATGAGCGAAGAGAAGGCGAAGAAACTTGGTCTCAAGCCGCGCGCACGATTCGTCAGTTTCGCGCTCGCCGCCGAGAACCCGCGTTACATGCTCACCGCGCCAATTCCGGCGACCAAGAAAGTGCTTGAGCGCGCCAAGTTGACGATGGACGACATCGACCTCGTGGAGATCAACGAGGCATTCGCTGCCGTTGTACTCGCGTGGGCCAAGGAATTGCGCCCCGACATGGAGAAAGTCAACGTCAATGGCGGTGCCATCGCCCTCGGTCACCCGCTCGGCGCATCCGGCGCACGACTCACCTGCACGTTGCTCAACGAGCTCGAGCGCACCGGCGGCCGCTATGGCTTGCAGACGATGTGCGAAGGTGGCGGCTTGGCCAACGCCTTCATCATCGAGCGTCTCTAGACAGCATCGTCAACGCCGTGTTCGGCACCATCGTCTGGGTCGGTGTCGGCCTGGCCTTGGTGTGGTTCATCTGGAAGGTCGGTTTCGGCATGCTGCGCAGCATGACGAGTTCGTTGCCGCCACCCCCGCCGAGCGGTGAGATGCGGCGCATCAATGTGCGCTACCGCTGCTCAGTCTGCGGAATGGAGCTCAAGCTGACGTTGGCACCCGACCAAGACCCGCCACCCCCCAAGCACTGTCTGGAAGAAATGCAGTTCGTCGCGCCCGTTGACTGAGTTAGGTCGACAGGAATCGGCGCGGAGCCGACTGCGTCTTAGTGGTACTTGGTGGCGGTGAACAACCCGCCGAGCACCATGATGAGGCCGGCGAAGAGGTACAAGTTATTGCGTCCACCCGGCACGAACCCGAGGTAATAGAACAAGATCACCAACGCACCGAGCCCAAGCAAGACGAACATCAGAATCGGCACCCACTTCGGGCTTTCTTTCACGGTGACGGGTACCGGCGGCGTGTAGCGGGTGGTGGCTTCGGGGGAGCGACTGTGATGTGACTGGGTACCGGGCGGAGTCGTGCGACCACCGGTACGACGCTTCTGTGGTGCCATGCAGTTATTCAGTGTAGGGGTGCGACAATCGTGGGCTTTGGTTGCCCGCCGTGCGTCTCGCGGAGGTCGTTGGCAGGCTGAGTGCGTGAGTTCTCCGCGCATCGTGGTGGTCGACAACTACGACAGTTTCGTCTACAACCTCGTGCAGTACCTCGGCGAACTCGGAGCGGTGCCTGAAGTCGTACGCAACGACGAAGCGAGTGTCGATGCACTGCTTGCCCGCAACTACGACGGCATCTTGCTTTCACCCGGTCCGGGTCGGCCAGAAGATGCCGGTATCACCTGCGAACTCATCGCGCGTGCTGCTGGTCGTGTCCCGGTGTTGGGTGTGTGTCTCGGTCACCAAGCGATCGGCCACGTGTTTGGTGCGGCTATCGAGCGGGCACCGGAGATTCGCCATGGAAAGACGTCTTCAATCACCCACGATCAGCAGGGCGTGTTCGCATCGTTGCCGTCACCAATCGAGGTGACTCGCTACCACTCGCTGGTCATCGAGCCTCGTTCGTTGCCCGACTCGCTCGCCGTTACTGCGCGCGCAGAAGACGGCACCATCATGGGTGTGCGACACCGCGAGCATGACGTTGAGGGCGTGCAGTTCCACCCTGAGAGCATCCTCACGCAGCACGGTCATGCGATGCTGCGAACGTTCCTCGCGCGTTGCTGATCCTTCACATTGGGCCGCCCGACGCGTACTGCGCCGAACGTGCGTCGCAGCCAGAGTTGCGACGTGGGTTACGGCGCGACGGTGGTTGCTGTGTCGGCGCGACCGACGGTGATGGTGATTGGGCTTCCTGGCGCCACCGACGTTCCGGCAGGAATGCTCTGCGCCAAGACGAGGCCGTTGTTTGCATCACCAGCCGGCAAAGGCTGTTCGTTGGTGGTGACGACGAAGCCCAGCGTGGTGAGGTTGCTCGCGGCTTCGGCACCGTTCTTGCCGACCACGTTCGGTGCGACAAGCCCCGTCTTGCCACTCGACACGTTCGGTGCGACAAGCCCCGTCTTGCCACTCGACACGTACATCGTGATGCTGCTGCCGGGCGCGACGGCGGTGTCACCGAGCGGCTCGGTGCGAATCACGCGACCAGCCTCGATCACGTCGCTCGTCTCCAACACCACGGTGACCACGAAGTTGAGCGGGGAAGCCGACAACAACTTGATGGCTGCAGCCTGGTCGTCACCGATCACATCGGGTACCCGCACCGTATTGGTGCCTGCTGAGACGTTGACGGTGACGACCGAGTTCGGTCGTGCACCGAGGCCCGCCGTAGGCGACTGCACGAGAATCTGGTTGGCGGGAATGTCGGTTGACGCCACGAACTGGTCGACGACCAAGCGCAACCCCACTTCTTTCAGCACGTTGGTGGCGTCTTGCACCGAGAGACCCACGAGGTTCGGCACGGTCACCGGCGTGAAGCCGGGGTTGTATACGAGGATCACGTTCTCGCCTTGGCGGGCGAGGGTGTCGGCAATCGGGGTTTGGTCGTACACCACGTCGTTGCTTGCGTTCTCGCGTACTTTCGGGTCTTCAATCGGAGTAAGACCGAGGTCGATGAGGAGACTCTTTGCCTCTTCGATGCTGAGGCCGATCACGTTCGGCACCACGATGTTTGCGCCGGCGTTCTCGTCGGTGAAGACGC
This sequence comes from Acidimicrobiia bacterium, assembly GCA_009926705.1. Classification (GTDB taxonomy): domain Bacteria; phylum Actinomycetota; class Acidimicrobiia; order Acidimicrobiales; family Ilumatobacteraceae; genus F1-60-MAGs027. The sequence goes on along the minus strand of RFOJ01000141.1, from coordinate 16 downwards.
GGAAACCGAAGATGCC
>RFOJ01000015.1 GCA_009926705.1 Acidimicrobiia bacterium | reverse complement strand
AAACCCGATTGTTTCAATCGGGCCGGTGCGAGCGCTGCGCGGCGTCAATGAAGCGCTCGCCACACGACGCAGCGCAGTGGTCGGCATCTCACCGATCATCGGCGGCGCAGCATTGAAGGGACCGGCCGACCGCATGCTTCGCGAACTCGGCATGGAGCCGAGTGCCCTTGGTGTCGCTCGCTTGTACGCGGACATTTGCGGAACGTTCGTCATCGACAGCGTCGACGCAGCCCTCAAACCACAGATCGAGGCCCTCGACATGCGATGTATCGTCACCGACACGATCATGAAGCAGGAATCGGTCGCCCGCGCGCTTGCCACCACCGTGCTCGAGGCGTGATGTCGAGGCTCAGCGCCTGGGGCGTCGTCGGCTTCCCAGAAGTGAAGCCGGGCGACCAGCTCGCCGACATGATTGTTGAGGCCTGCCGCAACGAGCCGAACGGACCACTGCTTGACCGCGACGTGCTCGTCGTAACGCAAAAGGTGGTGAGCAAAGCCGAAGGACGGCTGGTTGCCGTCAACCCTGACGACCCGCTCAGCCACAAAGCTCTCGTCGAAAAAGAAGCCGTGCGCATCGTGCGCCGTCGCGGCGACCTCATCATCACCGAGACCGAGCACGGATTCGTGTGCGCAAACAACGGCGTCGATCTCTCGAACGTCGAGCGCGGACAGGCGGCACTGCTGCCGAAGGACTCCGATCGTTCGGCGAGACGCATTCGCGACGTGGTGCGCGCCAAGCTGGGGGTCGAAGTCGGCGTAATCGTGAGCGACACGTTCGGCCGTGCATGGCGCAAGGGACTCACCGACGTGGCTATCGGCGTGGCCGGCATCGCAGCAGTGCTCGACTTGCGCGGCACTCCCGACGCGCTTGGTCGCGTGATGCAGGTGACCGAAGTGGCGATTGCCGACGAACTGGCGAGCGCCGCCGAACTTGTGATGGGCAAGTCGGCGGGCATTCCTGTCGCCGTCGTGCGCGGCGCGGATGCGTCGTGGTTCCGCGAGGCGTCGGTGCAAGAGCTCGTACGACCGCCGCAAGAAGACCTGTTTCGCTAAGCACCCACGCGACTCGGCGTTGCCGAGCGGTGCTTCAGTTGGCGACGAGCTGGTCGCTCACGACCGCACCGTCGGCCACGATGCCCATCACTGAGCACCCGGATACGCGAGCATTCGCACCGATGACCGCACCGGGGAAGATCACCGACGACGTAACGACTGCACCATCACCGATGCGCGCAGCCGCGCCAACGACGCTGTCTGCCACTCGTGCCGACGACGCCACTCGAGCTGATTCGTGCACGGCGGTATCGCGGTCGCTACGACGTCCGTCTATGAGGTCGAGATTTGCGCGTCGATACGAGTCGGGGCGGCCAGCGTCAAGCCAGTAGTCGTCGGTCGGGTGCGCATACAACGCGCCGCGGCGGACCAACTCTGGGAATGTCGCTCGCTCGATCGACAGCGGTGCGTCACCAGGCATCAGTGAGAGCGCCGACGCCTCCAGCACATACGTGCCCGCATTGACGTGGCGACTCGTCGCGGTACCAGGAGCAGGCTTCTCGACGAAGCCGCTGACTTTGTTCGAGCCTGCGTCGTACTCGACGACGCCGTATTGCGACGGGTCGTCGACCGGAGTCAGGTGAATCGTCGCCATCGCACCGGCGCTCACGTTCGCTGCGTGCCGGGCGACGAGCGCAGCCACCGACAGATCCGTGACGATGTCGCCGTTGGCGACAACGAAAGCTTCGTCGCGTTCATGCAAGCCAGCCGAGCGCGCCGCATAACCGATCGCGCCGGCGGTGTCGAGGGGCGAGTCTTCGATGGCGTACGACAGCCGCACACCCGCGCATTGCGAGTCGGGAAACGCCTGCATGAATGGCTCGGGCTTGAAGCCGAGTGCGAGCACTGCGTCAGTGACGCCGCCGCGAGCCAAATGCACCATCAGCCATTCGAGAATCGTGCGCTGACCGAGCGGCAACAGCGGTTTGGGAACGGTGTTGGTGAGCGGCCGCAGTCTCGTGCCGAAGCCACCGACGAGGACGACGGCGTGCATGCCGCGGCCGACTTATTCGCCGGAGTTGACGAGCAGCGCCACTTCGCTCGCTGCCGGTGGCTGGTCGACCTCGGTGCCGTCCGGCGCAAAGACCAGGGCTACTGCGAGACCGTCATTGTTCAGACGAACGGCGTCGAGATTGGCAATCGACGTTTTGCGCGAGGGGTCGGTGCCTTCGACATCCCAGGTATCAACGAAGAGTGTTGCACCCTTGCCGTCGCACGCTTCAGTCGACTCGGTGAGCGTCGCACCGTCGTTAATTGATGCAGGGAACGTGACGGAGTCGTTGGTGAGTTTGATCGAGTACAGGTCGAGAACCGCTGACAAGCGTGCGCGGCGCTGCCCACTCAACACTTGCGGCTGCCACTCAACGACACCGGGCTTGCCGGACACGAGCGACGCACCTTCTTGCACCTCAGCCAAGTCGCTCAACACCGCCGTGTCGGGAAGCGCAATCCAGTCGTCGCAGACGAACACACCGAACGACATGTAGTAGTCGGTGTTGGTGATGTCAGCCGCCGTGCGGTCTTCGAGCGTCTGGCGGGAGTACGCGATGAGTGCTGCGCCCAGCGCCAGCACCACGATGATGACGGTCGGAAACACTGAGCCGCCGCGCAGGCGCACGCCGCGAGGGCCGCGGGTCTTGCTCTTCTCGGCGAGGCGGGCGATTTTCTTGGCAGACGACGTCACGAGTCGCTCAGGCTATCGGGCACGAGGCGGGCATACGCCGCCGCCGCATCTCGGGCAGTCGGGTGACGCTCGATGAACTCGCGGCCCGCACGACCGAGCGCCGTGCGATGCTGCGAATCTGCCGCGAGTCGCGAGATGGCCTCGGTGAGTGAGTCAACGTTGTCGGGTGCGACGGTCACACCGGCACCAGCGCGCGCGACGAGTCGCTCGATCTCCGACCCACCATCGACCGCCGCGACGATGCATCGGCCTGCGGCCAGAATCGCGTACGTCTTCGAGGGCACGCTGACTTCGGCGAGACCTGCACGCAATGGCACCACGTGGATGTCGGCGGTTGCGAGCACTTCGGAGAGTCGGGCTTCGGGTTGGTAAGAACCGAATCGCACGTTGCGCAGGTCGCGTGCAGACGCCTTCAACTCGGCGAGGGCCGAGCCAGCACCGTTGATGACGAACGCGACCTGCGGTAGGCGTCGTGCCGCGCCGAGCAGCGTGTCGAGCGACTGGGAGAAGCCGACGTTGCCTGCGTACATCACAACGACTTCGTCGCCGATGCCGAGTTCGCCGCGATACCCCGTCATTCGATCGAGCGGTTTCACGTGACTCGTATCGGCAAAATTCTCGATCACGTGAACTCGTTGCGCGAGCCGTGAGGGAAGTTTTTTACGCACGTTGCGCTGCAAGTCGGGCGACAGCACCACCACCGCAGACGACCGGCGGTACGTGAAACGCTCGAGCCGCGATGCGAGTGCAATGAGCCAGCGATTTTTCACCGCGCCCGTCCTCACGACGGCGTCCGGAAACACATCTTGCACGTTGAAAATGAGCCGCGATCTACGCAGCAGAGCGGCCAACCAGCCGACGACACCGAGGGTGAGCGGCGGCGACATCACGAATACGGCATCAACGCGCGAGAGACGTAGACCTCGCCTGCCAGCGAACATCGCGCAGACTCCTGCAATCACGCTGAACGCGACGAATGCCGCGGCGCGACCAAAAAGATTCGACTTTGACTTGGCCGGGAAGGGGTGCACGCGAGTCACCGAACCCCATGTCGTGATTTCTCGACGAACGAGACGACCGCGCCACCCGAGTTCAACCTGGTGGTCGCGATACCAGGGCAGCGCTGTCACCACGTGTACTTCGTGGCCGAGTGCCGCCCATTCAGCGACGAGCTGTGTCATCACCTTGCCAGTCGGTGCGATGTCCGGCGCAAAATGCGGGCAGAGCACCACGAAGCGTTTCGGTCGCAGGGTCATGCGCGCTCCCCCAAAGTCTTTCGGTATGCGACAGCCAAGTCGCTGCCGGAGTCGACCGCGCGGAACGTTGCCGCTCGCGCCGCGCCACGGGTACGCCAATGCTCGCGGTTGGCAATCGCATGATCGACGGCCGCGGCCCACGCAGCCGCATCGAGAGTGAGCACTTGTCCTGCGTCGGCGACCACCTCAGGCAATGCCGTCAGATTTGAAGCAATCACTGGCGCCCCGAGCGCCATCGCTTCGATAACGGGTGCACCGAACCCTTCGTACGAACTGGGGAAGACGAGCGCGGCAGCCATCGCGAGCAAACCGTCGCGGTCGGCGTCGTTCAGGCGACCGACGAGCTTCACTCGGTCGGAGAGCCCCGACTCGGCGATGCGTCGTTGCAACGCTTCGTGGCCGCGACCTTGCCCGCCCGCGCACACGACCTGCACGTCGCGATTGCGCAACGGCCCGGCCACGAGGTCGCAGAGAAAAAGATGGTTCTTGTGCGGGTGTGTGACCGCTGGATACGCGAGTACGTGGGCCGCAGTGAGACCGAATCGCGCACGTAACTGCTGCTCACTCGTGCTGGCCGAACCGAGACCGGCTTCGATGCCATGACGAACCACGCTCACGTCGGCTGGTTGCACACCGAGCCGATCGATAACTGTGCTGCGCACGTATTCGCTCGGCACCACGATGTGACGCGCCCGCTTTGCCGACGCGGGGAGCCGCAGCGACAAGTACGCGAGCTTCACTCGAGAGAAGTACTGGGGATACACGAGGTACTGCAGGTCGTGAATCGTGAGAAGCGCCGGTTGCGGACTGCGCGCAGGAACCGTTCCGCCGCCGTGGTGCACGAGGTGCGCACCGCGCGCACGCGAGGCGAGCCACGTCGACTCACTGAGCACTCGCAACGGGCGGAGGTTCTGCGCCGTCTTCGACTCGTGAATTGAGACGACACTCGCAAGTTGTGGATGCGCCGACGCAAAACCGCGCGGAGCAAAGACGTCAACATCAAACTCGTTATTCGACGCTTGGTGCAATCCGAGCAATTGGCGCACGAGATACTGCTCTGATCCACCGACGCGCCCGTGACGGCACCAGAGCATGTTCACGGCGATGCGCGTCATCGAGCACACCAACTTGCGCCGATCAACGTTCTCATCGAGCGCCCATCTCCACGGCGTCGCGGTAGGCGCGCACGACGAGGCTCGCCGTCGCTTCCCATGTGGCTCCCTTGGCACGTTCGTGGCCGAGCTGCGACAACTCGCTTCGGCGCGACAGTGCGTCTCGAATACCCTCAGCGATCGACTCCACGGAGAGCGGATCGACGAGCACCGCCGCGCCGCCGGCAACTTCCTCGGTCGACGTGCCGATGCTCGTCACGACAGGCGTGCCTTGCGACATCGCCTCCAGCACCGGAAGCCCAAAGCCCTCCATGAGCGACGGATAACACAGCGCAGTTGCACCGGCATAGAGCGCCGGAAGATCGTGCGACTCGACATGCCCGACGAAGATGACGTTGTCGGCGGCCGCTACTTGCGATGCGAGATCTTCGTCGCCCCACCCTGCAGCACCGGCAATGACAAGCGGCGGCACTGCAGCACCGAGTAAGCGGTGAGCGTCGAGCAGACGCGACAAGTTTTTTCGCGGTTCGAGCGTGCCGACGAAGAGCAGGTACTCCGGCGGGAGGCTCAGCTTCGCGCGGGCTTCGGCGACCTGCGTCTTCGACGCTGTCTGCACTCGCACGCCGAGGGGCACGAGTCGCAGCCGGTCGGAATCGAAACCATTCGCTGCGCAGTCGTCGAGCGTCGCCCGCGACGAGCAGAGCACCAACGTGGCACGCCGCTTCACGGTGTCGAGTGCGCGCGCGAACACACGTCGGCCGCGCGCGGTGAAGAACTGCGGGTGGTGCAAGAACGCCAGGTCGTGCACGGTGACGACGAGCGGGAGCTGCGCCGACGAAGCAAAGGGAATGATGCTCGTCGCATGCTGCACGTCGACTGGGCCGCTCGCCGACTCGATGCGCGGCCAACCGAGTCGCAGTGATGCCTCGACGAGGAGCGGGCCCCCAATCGGCAGTTGCCGCACTGCGACCGTCGGCTCGTAGCCCGGCGTCGCGGCACCGCGGTGACGCCCCGCGACGCCGATCACGTCGACGTCGTCGCGAACGGCGAGCGCCCGACCGAGCTCGACGGCGGCGATGCCCGTACCTCCGGGGGTCTCGCGCCAGCACTGCTCGAAGGTGAGCGCCACGCGCACACGATTCATCTACCCCATTCTGTCGGTGGTCGCTCGCATACGCTGGAGCCACCGTGAGCGTTCCGCCCACCAACCCTTCGTTCTGGCGCAACCGCACCGTCGTCGTCACGGGCGGCGCCGGATTTCTCGGCAGCCACGTCGTGCGACGACTCGAGTCGTCTGGTGCACGCGTCGTCGTGCCGCGTCACGCCGAGCACGACCTCACCAAGCACGGCGTCGCCGAGCAGTACTTCGCCTCGCACCGGCCGAGTCATGTCATTCATCTGGCCGCCCGAGTCGGCGGCATCGGCTACAACCAGGCCGAGCCGGCACCCCTCTTCCTCGACAACTTGCAGATGGGAGTCAACGTCATCGAGGCAGCGCGAACCGCTGGCGTCGAGAAGACCACGATCCTCGGCACGGTGTGCAGCTACCCGAAGTTCACGCCCGTGCCCTTCCGCGAGGAGTCGATCTGGGACGGCTACCCCGAGGAGACGAACGCGCCGTACGGCATCGCCAAAAAGGCGCTGCTCGTGCACGCGCAGGTGAACAACCAGCAGTACGGCCAGCGTTTCGCGTTCGTCATTCCCACCAACTTGTACGGGCCAGGCGACAAGTTCCACGAGTCGGTCTCGCACGTCATCCCCGCACTCATCAAGAAATGTGTCGAAGCCAAAGAGCGCGGCGTCGACAAAGTGCACGTCTGGGGCACCGGTGCGGCGAGCCGCGACTATCTCTACGTGAGCGACGCGGCAGCCGCGATTGTGCTCGCTGCCGAGCTGCACGACGGCACGGAGCCGATCAACCTCGGCAACAACCGTGAGATCACCATCCGCGAGACCGCCGAAACCATCGCACGCGTCGTCGGATTCGACGGTGACTTGGTGTGGGACTCGAGTAAGCCCGACGGCCAACCGCGACGTCGAGTCGACGCATCACGCGCCGAATCGACGATTGGTTGGCACGCGAGCACATCGTTCGAAGACGGCCTGCGCGAGACGGTCACTTGGTACCTCGCCAATCGCGCGATCGCCGAAGCGCCGCCACGCTGACGTGAGCCTTCCCCCACCGCAGTTTCCGCCGCCCGACCCGCAGCGCGACCTGCCCTACGCCGACACGCCACCGAGCGGAACGCGACCGCGAGACAAGCGGTCACGGGCGCGAGGTGAACGCCGCGCAGAGCCGCGAGTTCCGTTCGAATTGCGCCGTCCATCGCGCCGATTCGCCTCCACCCCGCCGTTTTTTGCCAGCAACTTGCTGATTGCCGTCAACGTCGGCATCTTCATCTGGATGACGCTCGGCGAAGTGGGTTCGGTGATGTTCGGCAGCACCGAGAGCGACCGCACGATGTCGTTCGTCATCTCTCGTGTGTTCTTGGAGCAGGGCGAGTGGTACCGGCTCATTTCGTGCGGCTTCGTGCATTTCGGCGTCATCCACGTCGGCTTCAACATGTTGCTGCTGTACCAACTCAGCCGGCTGGTCGAACCAGCCATCGGTTCGCTCCGGTTCTCGCTGCTCTACTTTGCGTCACTGCTCGGCGGTTCGCTCGGCGCACTGCTGCTGTCTCCCGACGCGGCGACGGGTGGCGCGTCTGGTGCGGTGTTCGGCCTCATGGCCGCGAGCGTCGTCGGTGTCGGCCAGCGCGGCATCAACCCGCTGCGCACCGGGCTCGGATGTTCACGCTCGCGGTGCCGGGCGTGTCGGTGGGTGGACACTTCGGCGGTGCAGCAGTCGGCGCGCTCGTCGGTGTGCTCTCGCTCGCGCCGCGTTCGTGGCACGTGCCGGCATGGGCAAGCGTCGTCGTGCCGCTTGCAGCAAGTGCAGCCTGCGTCGCGGTGGCCGTCGCATTCGTTGGGGGATGACTCGGGTGAACGCAACGTTGTCCGTGCAGGTGTCGACCACCGCGCCGGTTGAAACGACCCGCCCCGATCTCGACCGAGTGCCGCAGACCGGCGACCCGGAGTGCGCGCACATCGTGAAGACGAACGGCGACGAGTCGGCTGCAGCGAAAGTGTTGCAGGCACGCATCGAAGGCACGCCGCTCGAAGCGTTGTGCGGTCATCGCTGGGTTCCGTCGCGCGATCCGAAGCAACTGCCGTTGTGTGCCAAGTGCAAGGACATCTACGACACGTACCGTGCATTCAACGACGGCCTGAACGAGACGCCGAGCGACTAGCGAGAATCGGGCGACCAAGAGAGGTCTCGCGACTAGCGAAAGTCGCGCGCAGCCATGCGTATCGGCACGCGCAACTCAGTGAACTGCTCCCCGATCACGTTGACCACGCCTTCTGCGTACTCCACGCGACCGCGCACGAGCAGTGCGCTCGCCCGCCGCAACACTTCGGCGTGGCGCACCCAGCAGCCGCGCGAGCACAGCACGTTCATGAGTCCGGTCTCGTCTTCGAGACTGAAAAACGTGGTGCCTTTGGCGGTCATCGGCCGCTGACGATGCGTCACCACGCCGGCGACAAGCACGCGAGCTTCGCGTTCGCGGGCAGCGAGCTCGTTCAGTTCTTGCGCGGTGAGTACTCCGAGTTCGCGCAACGAGTCGCGCAAGAACGTGGTTGGGTGACCGTCGGGCGACACGCCAGTCGCCCACAAGTCAGCGACTGCTTCTTCCACTGGTTGCATGCCGGGCAAGTGCGGCGTCGACGTGGTGACGACACCGGCCAGACGGTCGGGTGACGACTCCACCACGGCACCGGCGTTCCACAGCGCGGTGCGCCGCGACACATCGAACGACTCGCCGAACACCCCGGCGGTGGCGAGTGCCTCGAGTTGCTTCACGGAGATGCCCGGCACGCGTCGTACGAGATCTTCGACGTCGTTGAACGGTCGCGCTGCTTCGATGCGATTGGCGAGGTCGTCGCCGATGCCGCGCACCGAACCGACGCCGAGCCGCACGGCAAGACCGCTGGTCGACTGCGCATCCGGCTCGAGCCACGCGCCGGCACGCGATGCGTTGATGTCGGGCGTGCGCACCACCACGCCGTGGCGTCGCGCATCTTGCACCAAGGTGTGCGGTGACCAGAACCCCATCGGTTGCGAATTGATGAGCGCGGCACAAAAGATGGCTGGCTCGTGCAGCTTGATCCACGACGACGAATAAACGAGGTAGGCGAAACTCACCGAGTGACTCTCGGGGAAGCCGTAGTTGGCGAACGCTGCCATCTTGTCGTAGATCTCGTCGGCGATGTCGCCCGTGATGCCGCGCTGCGCCATGCCTGCGTACAACCGATCGCGCAACCGCGTCATGCGTGCCCGCGAACGCTTCGACCCCATCGCCTGACGAAGTTCATCGGCTTGCGCCGGCGTGAAACCGGCGACGTCGATGGCCATCTGCATGAGTTGTTCTTGAAAGAGCGGCACACCGAGCGTCTTGCCAAGGCTGTTCTCCAACAGCGGATGCAGGTAGGTAACGGGTTCTTGCCCGTTGCGGCGGCGGATGTACGGGTGAACGGATCCACCTTGGATCGGCCCCGGACGGATGAGCGCAACTTCGACGACGAGGTCATAGAAGCGGCGCGGCTTCAAGCGCGGCAGGGTCGACATCTGCGCACGCGACTCCACCTGGAACACACCGACGCTGTCGGCGCGGCACAGCATCGCGTACACCTCGTCTTCTTGCGGAATCTCGGCCAAGTCGATGCGACGGCCGCGGAACTCGGCGATGTAGTCGATGGCGCGATGCAACGCCGAGAGCATGCCGAGGCCGAGCAGATCAAACTTGACGAGGTTCACCGCCGCGCAATCGTCTTTGTCCCACTGCAAGACGCTGCGACCAGGCATAGTCGCCCACTCCACTGGGCACACCTCGCTAACGGGCCGGTCGCAAATCACCATGCCGCCTGAGTGGATGCCGAGATGGCGCGGCGCATCTTGCACGCGTTGCGCCAACTGCACCACCAGGTCGGGCACGGTCACTTCGCGCTGGTCTTTGATCGGGCTCCACGAATCAAAACGACGACTGAACGCGTCTTGGTCGGCGGCGCTGTACCCGAGAGCGCGCGACATGTCGCGCACCGCAGAGCGCGCGCGGTACGTGATGACGTTGGCGACTTGTGCTGCACGCAGACGGCCATAGCGCTCGTACACGTACTGAATGACTTCTTCGCGACGGTCGCTCTCAATGTCGAGGTCGATGTCAGGCGGCCCGTCGCGCTCGGCAGACAAGAACCTCTCGAACAGCAACCCGAGCGACACCGCGTCGGCCTTGGTGATGCCGAGCGAAAAACACACGGCACTGTTCGCCGCGCTGCCGCGACCCTGGCAGAGGATGTCGTTGCGTTCGCAGAACTGCACGATGTCCCACACCACGAGGAAGTAGCCGGGGAAACCGAGCCGCTCGATGACGTCGAGTTCGTGGTCGATGGTGCGCCACGCTCGCGAGCGCAACGACAAGTCTTCGTGCGCGCCGAGCGGACGCTCGCCGTACCGGCGCCGACCGCCTTCTTCGACGAGGCGCCGCAAGAACTGGATTTCTGAGAGCCCGTCGGGGCACGGGTACGGCGGCAAGCGCGGCGCGATGAGCGACACGTCGAATGCAGCGGCACGACCGATCTCGGCGGCACGCTGCACCACGCCGGGATAGCGGGCGAAACGGCGGTGCTGCTCTGCCGCACTGCGCAAACACGCGCCGGCGGCGGGCGGCAGGCGCGGGTCGAGTTCGTCGAGGCTGCAGCGATGGCGCACTGCGGCAAGCGCGCACGCCAACGAGTGGTCGGCGGGCACCGCGTACGACACGTCGTTGGTCGCGACAACCCCGACATCACAGTCGGCGGCGAGTGCGACGAGCGCGTCGTTACGCCATACATCGAGCGGGTCGCCGTGGTTCCACACTTCGACGAGCACGCGGTCACGACCGAATGCATCGATCATCAGCTGCAGCGAGCGACGCGCCGCCGACGGACCAGACTCATGCAACGCGCGTGCCAACGGGCCTTCGTGTGCGCCAGTGAGCACGAAGCACTCCCCGCTCACGCGTTGCGCGAGTGACTCGACGTCGAATATGGGTTGCGACTTCGACCCGCGGAGCTGACCGTCGGTCAACGCCTGCGACAAAGCGACATAACCCGACGGCCCGTCGGCAATGACGACGATGTCACCGTTCCCACACGAAATTTCGGCGCCAAACACCGTGCGCACGCCGGTGTCGCGCGCCGCCTGTGCGAACCGCACCACGCCGTAGAACCCGTGTCGATCGGTGAGCGCGAGTGCGCTCAGACCGAGTTGACCGGCTACTTCGACGAGACGCTCGGGCGACGACGCACCGTGCAAGAACGAGAACTGCGAGCGGCAGTGCAACTCGGCATAGTCGTTGGCA
>RFOJ01000140.1 GCA_009926705.1 Acidimicrobiia bacterium | reverse complement strand
GGCGACTGCGATCGAGCCGCGTGAGCGGTCGAGTGCTACGTCGACGGCGAACGAGAGCGAGCCCGCCGGGGCGATCTTCGCGGAGCATGACGCGAGCCAGACTTTCTGCGGGATCATCTGCTCTGAGACGGTGCTCCAGACGTTCAGATAGGAGCGCCTGAACTCGTTGAGGGTCATCGTGCTCATGGCGTGCTCGACTGCGGTCTCTTGCACGGTGAGGCCGAGCGCGGGCATGGCGCGGCGCCACGTCTCCCGGTCGAACGGGTCGTCCTCCGGTTCGGCACTCCACTCGAAGTATGCCCGGCGTCGACCGCCGCGCGACCTTGATCGACCTTCCGTTTCAGATAGAGGGAGCGTTCGGTTCCGGCGGTGGAGACGATGAGGATCTGAGCATCCTTCTTCGTGGCCATCGTCGGGAGGAGCGCCTGCTCGCGTACGTCGTCCTCGTCGGCGAACGCTTCGTCGATGATTGCGAGGTCGAGCGTGCGACCGTGGCCGGAGGAGATCGAGTTGCGGAGCACTTCGATACGGGAGCCGTTCGTGAAGATGACGGCCTCGTCGCCGTTCGCCCGGTAGACGCGTTCGACGAGACTCGCGAACGGTGAACGCTCAAGGATCGGCACGAAGTCGTCTAAGAGTTTCTGGCGTGCGTCGTGCCCCGTCTGCGCGGTGTAGGCGATGCGTTGCGGCCGCCCGTAATAGAGCGCCCGGTGCAGCATGACGGCGAGGATGAGCGTCGTCTTCCCCGACTGTCGCGGCACGGTGAGCACGAGTTCGCGGTACGCCGGGCGTCCTTCGATCTGCTCGCCGAAGACGTCGACGACCGACTGCTGCCACGGCATGAGCGGCAGAGCAAGCCCGCGCGAGATCAGTTCGACCTTGCCGCCGAACGTCTCCCGGTCAGAGGTTCGCGGTGTTGCGTAACGAGGCTTCGAGACTTCTAAGAGTTTCATCGAACTCACCTACCCGCTCCTCTCCCGCCGCCATGAGCGTCGCGACGGTCTCGCGATACTCCTTCCAGAGGCGGGCGTTCTTCGCGTCCTCACCGTCGAGCCGGAGCGCCAGAGTGCGCGCGATCGCAACGGTCGCCGAGTGCACCTTGCCGAGCGCGTCACGCTCAAAGAGCGCTTCGATAACTTGCTCGATAGCGGCCGAGTTCGACAAGATTTGCCGAGACTTGACCGGCTTCGGCCGAGGTTTCGCCGACTTCGACCGCGAACGGCCAGTCATGACCGGGCCCGGATTTTTCGCGTCAAGGAGATAACTGCGGGGACTGCGTCGGGGTAGATTTCGGCTCTCGGGAAGAAACGGTCAGTCGTCATCGCGTTCAGTCTCGCACGTCGGGCGCGCGATGCGATCGCAGAGGCATCTCATCGCACTCGCCTCTCGAAGTTGCGTAGCGCTTGCACGTTGCTTGTTCCGAGTGCTCCGAAGAACGTCGGCATGAACACTTTCGCTTTCTGGCCGCTCGGTTTCACGAAGCCGATTTGTAGCGGACACAACGTCACGGCGTCTAAACGATCCCACGCCTCGGCGTACCAACGGCCTCGCGATACTGGAACGAGACATACCCCGTCGCCGTGAGCAAGGAACCGCGCCATCCACGGGGTCGGGTTCGAGTAAGGCGGGTTCATCCATACGCGACCCGACCACGGCTGAGCCAGTCCGTCGTCTTCGATCGAGTAGTGACGGTCGGCCGGTATCCATGAGACGCCACCTTTCGGGGCGCATACGTCAAGGTCGAAGTGCAAGCCGAGACGCTCGAAGACGTCGGGCGTCGTGTAGTAATCGTCCTTCGGGATCGAAGTGTTCTTCGATGAAGGGATGAACGGCCTCACCATGCTCGGCTCGGCTTGCGTCGGAGTTTGTTCGACCGGGACGAGTTGCAGTTCGAGCACGCGGCCCTCAAGTTCTCAAGCGCGTACGGTTGACCTCCGAACGCGAGCGGGATGATGTGGTCGACCTGCGTCGCGGCCCCGGTGCAGCCTTCCATCCCGATCGCGCAACGATAGGCATCACGTTCGAGGATTACCTTGCGTAGCCGCTTCCACGTCGAGCCGACGTAGATCTTGTTAGTCCGCTTCACTGATGACTCCTTCGGAGACGAGTTTATTCCATGCGAGGGGCTTCCCCTCGCGCTCCCCTGTTGCGCCTTCGCGGTGCTCGGCGCCTCGTTCCCCATGAGAGGCCGCGTTGACGTCTTCGAGTCGGTGCGTGCTCTTTTGAGTGTGTGTTTCGTGTCGACTCAACTTCGGCTCCACCGGCTCGGCTATGGCAGAGCCCTCCCGGGCTCCTCCCGTCCGATGTCGCTCGGTTCACACTGCCGCGACGCCATGCGATGCGCGCGGTCTTCCCACGCCTGTCTGACGGGCTAACTCACGTCGGTTAGACGCGGAGGACTTTCACCTTCGCCCGCTCACGCCTGCGGGAGGCACCGATGCGATCGGCGTACTTCAGTTGTCTGAGATGTCTAGAACGGCTCTTCGTCGATCGGGTCGGGTATCTCGCCCGCCTCGTTCGGGATGATCTTCGGCGCCCACGCCTCAATCACGTTCGACGCTTCGCGCTTCGTGAGCGAGTCAAGTTTAGAGATCGTGCGGCCGATGACCTTCGAGATGTCCTTGCAGAGCGTCGGCGTGAGCGTGACGCCACGTTCACGGCCGAGTGCACG
>RFOJ01000139.1 GCA_009926705.1 Acidimicrobiia bacterium | reverse complement strand
CTCGGTGTTGACCTCACCAATCAGGCAGCCAACGTCGAGCTGGTGCACATACCCATGGGTGAGGCGCTGCCGTCACGCGGTACGCGAGTGGTGGGGTTCGGTGCAGCAGCTGGCTACATCCACCCGGTGACGGGCTATTCAGTTGCGGGGTCATTGCGCGCCGCACCACGCGTCGCCGACGCGATTGCATCAGCGTTGCAACAAGGCAAGCAGGGCGCTGACCTTTCGTCGGCGATTTGGCAAGCGGTGTGGCCACAGCAGTTGTTGCAGACGCGCGCCTGGCACGATGCCGGCCTGCACGCCCTACGAAGACTTCCGGGCGACTGCGTCGGCGAGTTCTTCGATGAGTTTTTCTCGTTGCCCGTCGAATTGTGGTCGAGCTACCTTCGCATCGATACCGAGCCTGCCCTCGTACGACGAGCCATGTTTGCGCTGTTCAGGCGGTCGCGATGGTCGCTACGTATCAGGCTGGCGGCGTCGCCCGCCGCGCTGCTGCGAGCGATCGTCTCACGATAAAGCCCCACGCCGCGAGCGCACACGCGGAAAATACGAACCACTGCACCGTGTAAGAGAGATGTGGTCCAAGCGTCAGGGTCGGCTCGGCGATACGCGAAAGAATCGGCGAGTCAGCTGGCTCACTCTGAAGAAGGTCGATGTACACCGGTATTACCGCGCCCGGCATCTGTTGGGCGATGCGATCGAGGTCAATACGTTGCACCTCGCGCAGTTCACCAGTGGCAGGGTCGCTGAGCTCTCCGCGTCTGTGCTCATGGCTCGCGCGCACGCGGCCGACGACGCTGATCTTTCCTGGCGGCGGGGGAGGTACCGACTCCGAGAGAGGGATGAAGCCGCGATTCACGATGAGGATGCGGCCATCATCAAGCTGCAGCGCACCGAGCGGATCGACGCCCGCTCTGCCGTCTTGCGAGAGGTTAACGAGCAAAAGGTCTTCGTCGCGCAAGTAGCGACCGGTGGCAGAGAGCAAATACCACTCGAGATTCTTGGGCTCCGCGTCGAGTGCAAGCAACTCATCCACGCCGCGCGGAGCCTCGAGAGAACGAGACCGCACGGCTTCGTTGAATGTCACTCGCTCCTCGTGGCGGCGTAACTGCCAGAAAGCGAGGTTTACCATCACCACGACCAGCAGAATGGTGAAGGCATGGAGGCCGATCATCTTGGGTGACCACAGCACGCGCGACACGATGTCCGCAACGCTAACGAACCCGGTGCTCGTGTTCGATGGCGAGTGTGCGTTCTGCCGCTCGTGCGTTCAATTTGCCGAACGCATCAAGAAGCGCGAATTCACGAGCGTCGCGTATCAGGAAGTTGATGTCTCCCGATTGGGCCTGCGTCGAGAAGAGTGCGCTCTCGCTGTTCAGTGGGTCGATGTCGACATGTCGCGTGCTTCTGCGCATGAGGCCGTCGCGCGAGTGTTGCGTTCGGCGCGCTTCCCGTGGCCGCTCGTGGGCCGGCTGATGATGTGGCCGGGCGTGAGAAGCGTTGCTGCACGCATGTATCAGCGCGTAGCGCAGCGGCGCCAGTGCATCAAGACAGCCCCAACTCCGCCCGATGGTGCTTGAAACGCTACCGCTAGTCTGAAGTCGCTACATCAGGAGCGACCAATTGGTCCGGCAACCGGGAATCCACGGTGCCAAGTCACTTCGGTGACGATGTGGTCCCGTAAGGGACAACGGACCAGTGATCGCAAACCCTCGTGGTGCAGCACGAACGAACGGAAGATCACATGCAGCGAACCGACTACCCAGCGACCGGCGCTTGGCACGTTGGGCTGCCGGCTGGTCGACGAACGTTTTTGCATCTCGGCGACCGCCCGGTCGCACTCGATGCGGGCGCCACGCTGCGCGATGTGACGATCGCCTACGAAACGTGGGGCAGCCTCAATGCCGATGCATCCAATGCGGTGCTCATCTGTCATGCGTGGACTGGTGACAGCCACGTCACCGGTGCGGCGGGTGAAGGGCATCCGACTCCGGGGTGGTGGGAAGGCATCGTCGGCCCGGGCCTCGCAATCGACACCGACGAGTGGTTTGTCGTATGCAGCAACGTGCTCGGCGGCTGCCAAGGAACGACGGGCCCTGCTTCGTCGCACCCTGACGACGGGCGACCATACGGGTCACGGTTTCCGGTCATCACCATTCGCGACATGGTTCGTGCGCAGGTTCGACTTGCCGACATGCTGGGCGTGCAGCGTTGGCATGCGGTGATCGGCGGCTCGATGGGCGGCATGCAAGCACTTGAGTGGGCAATCACGTATCCCAATCGCGTTGGTGCGCTTGTCGCCATCGGTACGTGCTTGCAGTCGACTGCCCAACAGATTGCCTGGGGTGCCATTGGTCGCCGCGCAATTCGGCTCGACCCGAAGTGGCGTGGTGGCGACTACTACGACGCCTCCGTCGGTGACGGCCCGTGGCAAGGCCTTGCGACAGCGCGCATGGTGGCACAGGTGACGTTTCGCAGCGACAACGTATTCACCGAGAGGTTCGGGCGCGACCTTGCCGATGCTGACGCTGAGAACAGCGGTATCGGCCTCTGGGACAAGTTCGAAGTCGAGCGCTATCTCGACCACCACGGCGACCGTCTCGTGCGTCGCTTCGACACGAATAGCTATCTACTGATCAGCAAGGCAATGGATTTGCACGACGTGGCCCGCGGCCGCGGCGGTCTCGCACCGGCCATGCG
>RFOJ01000138.1 GCA_009926705.1 Acidimicrobiia bacterium | reverse complement strand
TGGGCGTGTACGCGGTGGCAGTTGCACTGACGTCATTGGCACTCATCCCGCTGAACGACATGGGTGTCATTTACATGGTCGCGTCGGTCGTGCTCGGCGTCGCTTTTGTCGCGATGACCTTTCGTCTCGGTCGCGCGCCCACCCCTGCAGCCGCCATGCGAGTGTTTTCCTTCTCGATTTCCTACGTGACACTGCTCTTCCTTGCGGTGACGATCGACGTGCTCGTGCGCTAGTTCGAAACGTCGTGCTCGGCGCGTCTTCGGCGAGAGACCTCGGGCGAAACGGCCAATTTGAGTAGCCTTGCGGGACGGTGACGACGGCAGTGGATCCACGCACAGCAAGCTCTTCGAGCTCATCTGCCGTCCCTGCGCCACTCGCCGCCATCGGTCGATGGTTGACCGCCGCCGACCACGTGCGGGTCGGCGCTTCGCTGGTTGTTAGCGCCTTCCTGTGGGCGGTCATCGCCGGGGTGGTCGGTGCCGTGCTCGGCATCGAACGACTCGATGCCGGAGCTGCGTTCGTCGACAGCGACGCTCTCACCCAACTGTTCTCGTTGCATCGTTTCGCCCTCGTGTTCGGAGTGCTCGCCCCGCTGATGCTCGGTGTCGCGGTGCTCACGGTGCCCGCACAGTTGCATGCGTCGAATGTCTCGATCCCACGCCTCGCCGCCTTCGGTTGGTGGGCCTGGCTGGCCGGCAGCATCGTCGCTTTCGTGTCGTACCTCGGTAACGGCGGTCCCGGAGGGGGAGACGAGCGTTACGTCGAGACGTATCTATTGGGTCTTGCACTCGTCATCGTGGGTCTCGTTGCAGTATCGGTTTCGATCGCCACCACAGTGCTCACCCGCCGCAACGGCCGACGTCTTGCTGACGTACCGGTCGGCGCGTTCGCCGCACTCGTCACCGCCCTCGGCGTCTCGCTCACGCTTCCCGTCGCCCTCGGCACCGTCGCCTATCTGTGGGTGGACTTCGTCAACGCACGCGTTGCATTCGGCGGCGCAGACCTGATCGATTCGTGGCTCGGCTGGCTGATGCGCGAGCCGCAGACGCTCGTCTTTGCTGCACCAGCCCTCGGCGTCTTGGCGGATGCCGCCGTCCGCACCGCCAAGTCGCGTCAGCCGCTCCGCGGCGTTGTTCTCGTCGGTGTCGGTGTCGCGGCGACCGTCGTCTTCAGTTCGGTGACACAACAAGCACACGTGTTCGAGGTCGGCAAGACGCCGTTCGAGACGCTGCAGTCGTTTGTTCCGTTTGCGTTG
Source organism: Acidimicrobiia bacterium (assembly GCA_009926705.1). GTDB lineage: Bacteria > Actinomycetota > Acidimicrobiia > Acidimicrobiales > Ilumatobacteraceae > F1-60-MAGs027. The sequence continues at coordinate 1,478 of RFOJ01000138.1, read as the reverse complement.
TTCAACCTCGTGCCGCTCCTTGCACCGCTCATCGTCATCGCTCTTTCGTTGCTTGCCATCAAGTCGGGCACGCCTGCACTCTCTGCCGCGTTGGTCGCGTCGCTTCTGGGGGTCGGCATGGTGTTCACCGGTCTGGTCGGCTCAGCAGCGATGCACATCGACTCGCTCGGCCTCGTCGGCACGACGTTCGGCGAGGCGGCACTCGTCTACGTCGTTTACGGAGCAGTGCTCGCTGCACTCGGAGCAATCGCCTTGCACGTTGGTTCGATTACCGGTCGCGCACTTCCGGATATCCCGGTGCTCTTGCTCTCACTCGTCGGGTTCATCGCCACGGTGCTCTCGTCGCTCCCGCACTACGTTGCAGGGTTCCTTGACCAGCCCGCTGCGACCGCAGTCGGTTACGACGACTCGGGCTTCGTCGGTTTCGCCAACGTGATCGTCGGGCTCGGTCATGCACTCATGGTGCTCGTCGTACTTGCGTTCGGCGGTCTTGTTCTCGCGTCGCGACGCGGCGAATCCGTACCTGACCGCTACGCAGACGAGGTGAAGGCATGAGCGTTCCGGCACTCTCTGCGGGCCCTTCGCGCCGCACGAGCACCGTTTTTGTTGCTACCGGTTTCGTCGCCGCGGGCGCAGCCGCGCTGATGGGCGGCATGCTCGCGATGTGGCTCGACTTCCGTGCGAAGGCCCCCACCCGAATCGCCAGTGACGGTGTCTCGGTCATCAAAGACTGGTTGAAGGCCGACATCGCGATCCCCGAAGTTGCGGCAACGACGATGATGTTCACGTTCCTCATCGCCTGCGTCATGGCGCAGTGGGCGGTCTATTCGGGCCGTCGGAACGACAAGTCGCACACCACGCTCGCGTTGGCGGTCACGCTCTTTACCGGTCTTGCCTTGTTGAATGTGCAGGCCGCGCTGTGGATGCAGATGGATATCGTGCTGCGCGATGACGCCTACCAGACCATGTTTTACACCATCACCGGCATGATGTTTGCCATCATCGCGAGCGCCGTGGTGTACTCACTTGTCGCGATGTTCCGCGTGCTCGCTGGTCGCACGACTGACAACGACGTTCTTGCCGCCCACGCCCTCTACTGGTACGCGACCTACGGCATTTTCACTGCCCTCTGGTTCGTCGTCTACGTGCAGAAGTAACACCATGTTCAAAGTCGGCTCCAAACTCTTCCTCGGTGTCACCGGGTTCGCTGCACTCAACCTCGTTGCGTACGTGATTTTCGTCGAGCGACTCGCCATCGGCGGTGTCGCGCTCAGCATCGTCTTTGCGGCCCTGATTGGCCTTTCCGCAGCGGTGATCCTCGTCAACGAAGGCGACGATGAAGTGCAGCCTCGAGATGCATCGCTCACCGGGGCGTCGATGTGGCCGATCATCACCGTCGCCGGACTCGTGCTCTTTGTGTTCGGGCTCATCGTCGCGCAGGTCTATTTCATCTTCGGCATCGTCGTCGTGCTTGCCGC
>RFOJ01000137.1 GCA_009926705.1 Acidimicrobiia bacterium | reverse complement strand
TACACACCAGTTTCCGCTGGCGGCCCAAGGCGTTCTTGTGGTGGGGCCCAACCGCGTGTTCCTTCGATACATCGAACGAGTCTTGCCGTCACTTGGCGAGTCGGGCGTGCGCGAAGTGGTGCTCTCCGACCTGGTGAAAGAAGTGCGCTTCGGCGTTGTCGACAGCGCGACTGCTCGACGAGTGAAGGGCGACCTGCGCATGACCGAATTGCTGAAGCGTGCAATCGCACAGCGTCAGCGAACCATCTCGTCTGACTTCGAGTTGCCGTTCGGTGGCAGTGTCTTGCGCGTACGGCCTAAAGACGTGCTGCGGGTGGTGCGCGAAGCCCGCAAGCGCACCAAGCGGCACAACGAGCTGTGCCGTGCCGTCGAGGGCGAGCTCGTGTCGATGTTGATGCCGAGCATGCGCGACCAGGAGTACACGCTCGCCACTGCGCGCGCTCGCTTGCGGGAGTTCGAGCAGTTCCGTGCGCTGATGTTCACCATCTGGCCGTCGCTGGCGCCGCAAGAACTACTGCATGACCTGTTCGGTTCGAAGGCGCTGCTTCGTTCCGCTGGTCGCGACCTCTTCACCGATGAAGAAATCGCATCTCTGCACCGGCCGCGCGCCGAGTCGCTCGCTCAGGCACGCTTCAGCGATGCAGATGCCGCGTTACTCGACGAAGCCCGCCATCTGCTCGGCCCAAAGCCGCGCAAAGGGGGAGTGCTCGAAGAGGCCGACGAAATCGAGACGTATGGGCACATCATCGTCGACGAGGTGCAAGACCTCACGCCGATGCAGTTGCGAATGGTCGCCCGCCGCTCGCTCAACGGCGCCATGACGGTGGTCGGCGACATTGCGCAGGCGACTGGGCCGTTCGCACCGTCGGACTGGCGTGACGTGCTGAACCTGTTGCCCAAAGACCGCGATGCGAGAGTTGCCGAACTGTCCGTCGGCTACCGCATTCCTCGACAGATCATGGAGTTCGCGGGTCGCCTACTTGCGACGGCGGCGCCTGGGCAGACGCCGCCTACGGCGGTTCGCGAAGGCGACCATGACCCGCGCATCGTGAAGGTAGCAAAGAACGACGTCGCATCGACAGTCGCAAACGAAGCCCGACAACTCGTGAGTTCGCTCGCCGACGGGCGAGTCGCCATCGTGTGCCCCGACGACATGGTCGAAGTCATCGCTACAGCGCTCGATAGCGCGGCAATCGCATACGGTCGAGCCGGCTCGCGCGGTCTCGATGCGACGCTCACGATCGTGCCGGTCAGTGTGGTGAAAGGTCTTGAAATGGACGGCGTCATCGTGGTCGAGCCGACCACGATGTACGAGTCGCCCGACGTCGGGCCGCGAGGTGTGTACGTGGCATTGACTCGCTCGACGCAACAGCTCGTGGTGGTGCACTCCAGAGAATTGCCGCAAGAACTTCGCGACTAGCGCAATGACTTCAGTGTCGCGCGAGAGGTGCTACTGATTCAGCGAGACGACCGCCAAGCGGAAGAATGAGACGGCCTTGCTCGCATCGGCGGGTCGGTTGCGCTCCACTGCGCTGCGCGCGAGTTCGACTACGCGACGCAAGTCGTAGGTGATCTGGTCAGCGAGTTCGCCGAACTGCGCCACAATCAACGGCTCGGCATACGCCCACGCTTCGTTGATGCGGGCGAGATGATCGCGGGCAGCCGGTTTGTCGCCGTCGAACACGGCTTGGCTGAGGGCGCCGATTTCTTCCTGCATCACCTCCGCGAGTTGGTCGAGGTTGGCGCCCGCAAGCGACTCACTCATGGTGGTGTCAGTCTCTTGTGTCACCGTCGTGACCGTCGTGTCGATCACCTCGGTTGCGCAGCTAGGCGCAACGAGGGCGAGTGATGCCGCCAGAGTGATGCCGCTGGCACGTGTGAAGAGACTCATGCAGAATCAGGGGGTCACGAGCAGGCGACTGCTCACGTACGGAGACAAAGCCACGTTCTGATCGGTGGCACCGTGCACCGTGATGCGTACGGAATCTCCATTGCGACTGGCGAGCGTGCATTCTCGGCCGGGGAAGAGCTGGTGAGACTCCAGTTCCTCGAGCGCACCGTCGCGCTCTTCTACTTCTTCTGGGATGCGCACGAGCGTGAACCGGCTTCCCACGGCGATGTTTTCCAACGTGGTCGCCATGACGCTGCCCGAGTTGGCCCCTGGAATGGGGTTGCCGTGCGGGCATGTCGACGGGTTGCCCAGCAGTCGGTTGAGACCGACTTCGACCTCGTCACTGATGATGTGCTCCCACTTGCACGCTTCGTGGTGGGCAGTCGACCAAGAGAGCCCGATGACGTCGGTGAGGAATCGTTCCGCCAGCCGGTGTCGTCGGACGATGCGGGTGGCGAGTTCTTCGCCGGCCGGGGCGAGCTGAAGATTGGTGGCATTCACGCGAACAAGGCCGGCTGACTCCATGCGTTTGACCATCTCCGAGACGGAGGCTCGCGACACGTTGAGGCGCTCTGCGAGTCGGGCCTGGATGATCTCGGCGTTGTCTTCTCGCATCTCGTAGATGCACTCGCAGTATTCCTCGAACGCTGGATGATGCTCGCCAGCGGTTGGCATGGCGCTCAGCGTATCCATCGGTGCACCGAGTGGGTACTCTTCGGCGGTGGCCAATGACGCCGTCCTCGAAGGGTTTTCGTCACCAGTTCGCGCCTGGTTCACGTCGTCGTTTCCAGCCGCCACTGACGCGCAGTCCCGGGGCTTCGCCGAAATCGTCGCCGGCAATCACACGCTGATCTCGGCACC
>RFOJ01000136.1 GCA_009926705.1 Acidimicrobiia bacterium | reverse complement strand
GGCTGCACGATTGCGGAAGCCGAAGCGTGCGTGGACGAACTCGTTCGACTGCACGGGCCACTGTGGAACTCGCCGTTTCTCTCCACGCTCCCGTGGTTGAATCGCAGCTCGAACAAAGACCGCTCGGGAAGCCAGGCATTGATGCAACAGGTGTTCCCCGGCTTTCTTACTCGCTACGCGGAGCGTTTGGACACCGCAGCTCGCGCAGTGGGCGAAGAGTTCGTGCGTGACTCGGGTGACTACTTCTCGCGACCCCTGCCGCACCGCACGGTGGTGCACGGCGACTTCCGCCTCGACAACCTGTTGTTCAGAACCGGCGGGCAAGTTGGTGTGGTCGATTTTCAGACGGTCACTCACGCCTGCGGACCGCAAGATGTGTCGTACTTCATCGGCGCAGGGCTCACCACCGATGCTCGGCGTGCCAGCGAGCGACAACTCGTCGCGAGGTGGTCGGAAGGTCTCCGTTCGAGAGTGATCATGTGTGGAACGAGTACCGCCGATTTGCTTTCGCTGGCTTCGTGATGGCTGTCGTCGCGTCGATGATTGTGAAGCAGACACCGCGCGGTGATGAGATGTTCATGGCCATGGCCAACCGCCACGGAGTGCACGCGGCAGATCTTGATTCGCTGGCGGTGTTGCGTGGCGGGGCGTAATCGTCGCAGTGCGGAGCCATTCGTTGGCGCTGTGGGGCGGGGCGTGAACGCGGCGGTTGTGCGAGACTGAGCGCCGTGGCTCGCTACGACGCCGCCGACGAACGATTCGGCCACCAGATTCCGGAGCCGTTTCGCAACACCGTTCTCCACCACAATGACTGGCGAGAGAGCCTCTTTTTTGTCATGCATCCGACCGACAAGTTGGGTGACGTGTTCATCCTCACGCTCGCCAATTTTCCGGCTCGCAACGAGATGGATTCGCTGCAACTCGGCCGACACGGAGACACACCGATTTTTGCTCGTCATTCGCGCCATGTGAACGGCGACCATGACGAATGGAAAGTCGGCCCGGTACAGATTGACGTCATCGAGCCACGCAAGAAAGTGCGTCTGCGTGTCGCGGGCGGCGACCTCCCGAAGGGAAGCACCGCGGTAGGAGGCAAGGTTCCGCTCGCGATGGATGTCTCCTACACCGCCCGCGTTCAGCCATATCAACTGCGTCGCGGCACGATGAAAGCCGGCAGCGAAGTGGTGTGGGACCAGTCGCACATGTTTCAGAGCGGTTGGTACGAGGGCACCGTCACCTACGGCGACACCACGCACACAATCGACAAGTGGTGGGGTCAGCGCGACCACTCGTGGGGTATTCGCACCCACTACCGCTGCCCGATGTGGATGTGGCTTGCCATCCACGTGCCGGAAGGAATGCTCGCCGTCTGGTGCTGGGAACTTCCGAATGGCGCCCGCATCTACACCGACGGCTGCTTCTCGCCGAGTGACGGAGGCGAACCCGTTGCCGTGCGCGAGTTTCACCATGACCTCACGTGGCTCGATGCGGCCGGGAACCACGCGTCGTACGAGCGCCACGGCGAGAACGTGCACGGTCTCTCTGGTGACGTCACCTTCGTGCTCGAGAACGGCCGCCGCATCGATGTGCGCGCCAAGGGTCGATGGGCGCAGCGTTACGACGCGTTCAACCCGGGCAAGCAGAATTCCCTCGGTGGAGGTTTGAGCGAGATGTTGGTCGAGACCAGCGACGGTCAGCGTGGCACGGCGATCTACGAAGTCACAGGCGCGTGGCACCACAAGTACTTTCCGCTGGCACGCGGCGAACGACTTCCACCTGACGGCCGAACGCCGGGGGAGGACGAGAGAGCATGACGACATCGAAGAAGACAGGCGCGACCGACGGAAGCGCGCGACGCATGGGCGACGAATACATCGTCTCTGCCGAAGAACTCGCGCGATTCAAGCGCGACGGCTACGTGCACCTGCAAGGCGTGATGTCGGAGTCGGAGATGAAAGTCATTGACGACGCCTACCAGTCGTTTCTTGACCGTCGTATCGAGGTGGAAGGCCGCGACTTCAACGACATGACCACTGGCGAGTTTGGCACCGACCCGACGTCGTACGCCATCGTCAACGTGATGCTGCCGCGCAAGTACTTGCCGTCGCTGCAGGGCAATCTGTTCGAGCGGCGGGCTGCGTCGATTGCAAAGCAGCTGTGCGGTGACGGCATGGTGATCGACTTTGACCAATTGCTCGCCAAACAACCGTTCCGCGAAGATGCCGTGTTTGCTTGGCACCAAGACCAGGCGTATTGGATCGACACACCCGACCGCCGCACCGCCACGTGCTGGCTGGCCGTCGACGATTCGACGCTCGCCAATGGATGCATGCAGTTCTTGCCTGGTTCGCAGCGTGAACCGGTGCGACCGCATCGCCCGCTGCACGGCGACCGCGAGGCGAGCCACACCCTGGTGACCGACTTGCGACCCGGCGAGAAGACCACACCTGTTGAGCGACATCACGGTGCATTGCGAAGGAGTGCTGCACGGATCGGGTGGCAATTCATCGGCTTCGCGCCGACGTGCCTACATCGTGGCCTTCCGCTCGAGCGACACGGTGGCAGAAGAACGTCGACTGGGCTTCACGCACTCTCACAACGACGCAAAAGACGTAAAGGACTCAGTCGACGGCCTGCAGGCCTGAGTGCTGTTGCGCCGCGCGAGTGCGCGGCGAGACGCTGTGCCACGCGAATGCGGGGCGGGCGCGGGATTACAACGTGGCGATGATGCGCGTCAGTCGCGCGTCGGCAGTGGGGCGCGCGCCGAGGTGCTCGATGACCCACGCGGCGATGCGCGTGGCGAAGCGGGCGGCATCGAC
>RFOJ01000135.1 GCA_009926705.1 Acidimicrobiia bacterium | reverse complement strand
ATCACCGGCGGAGAACAAGCGACGGCGGTCTGTGCCGCTCTGCGCTCGGCAGGCATCGGTGCTGATCGCGCCTACGAAGGCCGCCGCATGAAAGCCCAGATGAAGGCGGCGGACCGCTCGGGTGCGCGACTCGCGGTCATCATCGGTGACGACGAACTCACCTCGAATACCGCCATCATCCGTACGATGGAAGGCGGTTCGCAGCAATCGGTGCAGCGCGACGATCTCGTCGCCAGCGTGCGCCAAGCGCTCGGCCGTTCACTCCAATGACCTCCACCTCTTCTTCCACTGCGCTGCGCACGCACTCCTGCGGCGAGCTGAACGCTTCGCACGTTGGCTCTCGAGTACGACTCGCTGGCTGGGTGGCGCGCCGTCGCGAGCATGGAGACAAACTCGCCTTCGTCGACCTGCGCGACTACTCGGGGGTCATGCAGTGCGTCATCGACGACGGTGCTGATGCCCGCAGCGAATGGGTGGTGCAAATAGAGGGCACCGTTACCGCACGCCCCGCCGGCACGGTGAACGCGAACCTGCCGACCGGCGAGGTAGAACTCACCGATTGCTCGCTCACGGTGTTGAACGCTGCCGAGCCGCCGCCGTTTCCCATCGATCAGCGTGCCGACGAAGTCGACGAGAACATCCGGCTCAAGTACCGATATCTCGACATCCGACGTGAGCGAATGCAGCGCAATCTTCGCCTCCGCGCCAATGTGAACTCGGCGATTCGTGCCGCGATGGACGAGCAGGGTTTCGTCGAGGTCGAGACGCCGCTGCTCATGCCGAGCACGCCCGAGGGTGCACGCGAGTTCTTGGTGCCGTCGCGCAAAGAGCCAGGGTCGTTCTACGCGCTGCCGCAGTCGCCGCAATTGTGGAAGCAGTTGCTGATGGTGGCTGGCCTCGATCGCTACTACCAAATTGCTCGCTGCCTGCGCGACGAAGACTTGCGCGCCGACCGACAATACGAGTTCACTCAGCTCGACGCAGAGATGAGCTTCGTCAACAAAGATGACGTACTCGATGCAATCTCGCGTGCGGTGATGGCCGCCGCGCGGGCCGCCACGGGGGAGGCACCTCCGCCCATCGAGCGCATCACCTGGCACGATGCGATGAACCGCTTCGGTGTCGACAAGCCCGACTTGCGATTCGGCATGGAGCTCGTCGAGCTCACACAGGTGTTCGCAGGCACGGGGTTCAAGGCGTTCGCAGCAGCTGGGTGCATCAAGGGTCTACGCGTCGACGCTGCGACGTACCCCGAAGCCGCGGCGATGGGTCGCAACAAGTTGGATGCACTCACCGACCGAGCGAAGCAGCTCGGCGCGAAGGGTCTGGTTTGGATGAAAGTCGGCGAAGCCGGTGCACTCGACTCGCCGGTGGCCAAGTTCTTGTCAGACGCAGAAAAAGCCGCCCTCGTCGCGGCGCTCGGCGCGAAGGCCGGCGATTTGCTGCTGCTCGTCGCCGACGAGTGGACCACCACGTGCACCGTTCTCGGGCAGTTGCGCAACGACCTTGCTCGTCCTCCCGTGCACGAAGGGCCGTACCGCTACGTGTGGGTGGTGGACTTTCCGCTCTTCGTTGGCGTGAACCCGACGACAAAGAAGCCTCAACCGGGCCATCACCCGTTCTGTCACCCGCACCCCGACGACTTGGCAAAGATGGAGACCGACCCGCTCAACGTGCGTGCGCTCGCATACGACCTCGTGCTGAATGGGTGGGAGCTCGGCTCGGGTTCGATTCGAATTCACGAACCTGAGTTGCAACGCCGCGTCTTCCAATTGCTCGGCATCGACGATGAAACGGCCGACCGCAAGTTCGGGTTCTTCCTGCAGCCGTTCAAGTACGGTGCGCCCCCGCACGGTGGATTCGCCTTCGGTGTCGACCGACTCGTTGCCATCTTGGCGGGAGAAGAGAACATTCGCGAAGTGATCGCCTTCCCGAAGACGCAGTCGGGCCTCGACCCGATGACCAACGCACCCGGCCCGGTGGAAGCCACACAACTCGGCGAACTCGGTTTGCGCACGCTGCCCAAACCGGCGAACTAAGTGTCGAGCGGTACCGACGACCTCTTCACGCAGGCAGCACTAGCAACGCTGCGTAACCAGGCGCCGCTCGCTGCACGAATGCGACCGCGCTCGCTCGACGACATCGTCGGTCAGCAACATCTGCTCGGCCCGAAGTCTCCCTTGCGACGCCTCATTGAATCTGATCGGCTCTCATCGGTCATCCTGTGGGGCCCACCTGGCACGGGCAAGACGACCATCGCCGAGGTGATCGCAGTGGTCACACGCCGTGAGTTCGTGCGACTCTCAGCCGTGACCTCGGGAGTCAAAGACGTACGCGAGACGATCGATGCAGCGCGCGCTCGACTCGGAGAGCGGCAGCGTCGCACCATCGTGTTCGTCGATGAGATCCACCGTTTCAATGCGTCGCAACAAGACTCGCTGCTTCCGGCGGTCGAGGAAGGCCTCATCACGCTCATCGGCGCAACGACGGAGAACCCATTCTTCGAAGTAAACGCGCCACTTCGTAGTCGCAGCACACTGCTGCGCCTTGAGCCGCTCTCGAGCGACGACATCTCTGAGTTGCTCGATCGCGGCGCCAGGGCGGAGCAAGCAAACGTTGCGACAGAAGCACGCGACCTCATCGTGGAGCGCAGCGGGGGAGACGGGCGTCAAGCACTCACCTCGCTTGAAGTCGCAATTGCCCTCGCACCCGAAAAGCGAGTCACGCTCGAACATGCCGAAGCGGCGCTCTCGACGAGCGCCCTGCGCTACGGCCGCAATGATCACTACGACGTGGTCTCGGCTCTGATCAAGAGCATGCGCGCA
>RFOJ01000134.1 GCA_009926705.1 Acidimicrobiia bacterium | reverse complement strand
CGCAACTCGACGGTCATCTTCCGAGGCCGCGTCGCCGACTTCTCCTACGACTACGTCGGCCCGAAACAAATCCCGACGGTCACGATCACCGCGATCGACGACCTCTTCCTCCTCTCCAACGCGTTCCTCTCGGCGTTCACCCCGTCCGCCGAAACATCGTCGACACGACTCACGACGATCCTCAACCGAACCGAGGTCGGATGGCCCGCCGCGACGCGCGACATCACGACCGGCACGACCACACTCGGCAACTATGCGATCGCCGAAGGCACGAACGCGCTCGGCTACATCCGAAAGATCGACGAAGCCGAACGCGGCCGCGTCTTCGTCCGCGCATCCGACGGCGACCTCGTCTTCGAGCCTCGCATCGGCAACACGCTCTCCGGGCCATCGGTAACGTTCGCCGACGACGGCACCGGCACCCCGTACCGAACCGTCTTCGTCGACTTCACGACGCAGTCCGTACTCAACCGGGTCACGGTGCAACGCACCGGCGGGATTGCACAAACGGCGACCGACAACGCTTCGATCGCGCTCTACTTCACGCAAGCCGAAACGATCACCGACTCGCTCCTCTCGGACGACACGCAGGCGCTCACGCTCGCGAACTACCTCCTCGAAGGTGCACCAGAGCCCCGTTTCTCTGGCGTCGAGACGTTCTTCGGATCGCTCTCCACGGCTCAGAAGAACGCGGTCGCGGCCGTCGAGATCGGCGACACGATCAGCGTCAAGCGCACGTTCACGTCGGGCAGTCCGCTCAGCGTCACGGAAGAGCTCTCCGTCGAGGGCATCCGGCACCGTATCGACCTACGCGGTGAGACCGTCACGTTCTACACGGCCCCGACGACGATCGTCTACAACCTCCTTCTCAACGACGCCGTCTACGGGCTCCTCGACGGTTCTAACGTGCTCGGGTCGTAAGGTAGGCTCTCTCATCTATGCCGACCCCGTTCCCGTTCACCGCCGGGCAGGTACTCACCGCAGCGCAACTGAACGCCATCACGACGCTCCCGATCAACGACCAGACGGCGAGTTACACGCTCGTCGTCGGCGACGTCGGGAAGCGCGTCATCATGAACAACGCATCCGCCAACACGGTCACGGTCAATAACTCCATCTTCGCGGCGGGCGACACGATCTTCATCGCTAACAAGGGCGCAGGCACCTCGACGATCACGGCAGGCGCAGGCGTCACCATCAACACGGCCGGGTCTCTTGCATTGGCGCAGTACGGAGGCGGCACACTCGTAGCTCTGTCGGCGTCAACTTTCACTTTTTTTACGGCACCTAAATCAACGCTTGCGGTTGACTTTTTACTTGTCGGCGGCGGTGCGGCTGGTGGCAGTTTCGTTGCCGCTGGTGGCGGTGCAGGTGGCGGCGGCGGCGGTGGCGGTTACGTCACAGGGTCGGGCATAATCGGCAAAACGACGTACACCGTCAAAGTTGGCGCCGGTGGTTCACAAGTAGTTGGACAAAGCGGGCGTAACGGTACCGCAAGCGCATTTCTCAATACCGCCAATGGTGGCGGCGGTGGCGGTTATCAAGGACAGCGCGGACAAGTTGGCGGCTCAGGCGGTGGCGGCGGCGGCGGTTCATCAAGCGGTGGCACGTCAGTTTCTGGCGAGGGCAACAACGGTGGTACGGGCGGCACAACATCAGGCGGCGGTGGCGGCGGGAATACGGCTGTTGGTTCTAATGGTTCCTCGGGTACAGGTGGTGCAGGTGGCGCTGGCACAACCTCAAGCACCTATGACGGTGTGAGCCGTAATTATTCGGCTGGTGGTGGCGGCGGCGGTTCTACCGCTGGTGGTGCCGCTGGTGGTGCGTCGGCTGGTGCTGGTTCTAAAACCTCGCCCGGTGCTGGTGCGGCCAATCAAGGCGGTGGTGGTGGCGGCGGTGAGGACACCGGCGCTAACGGCGGATCAGGTCGCGTAATTATTCGATACTTGACGGCTGACGCGGCTGGTCTGACGATTTCGGCAACAGGTACTTACAGCACCGGCACTACAGGTTCTTACACTTACTACGATTTCACGGCGACGGGAACATTGGTGGTGGCATAATGGCACACTTCGCAAAAATAGAGAACGGCGTCGTGCGTGAAGTGCTGGTCGTCGGCAACGACGACGCACCAACCGAAGCAGCCGGTCAAGCATTCATCGCATCCATCGGCCTCGACGGTCAATGGGTACAAACCTCCTACAACAACAACCCGATCGAAGGTCAAGACCGCGGCAAGTACGCAGGCATCGGCGACCTATGGGATGGCAAGAAGTTCACGACACCGAACGGAGCAGACGCATGAAACTCTCGAAGCAACACAAGGCCGCACTCGCCTCCTACGCACGCTCGGCAGTCGGCGCGATCGCCGCAGTCGTAGCAACCGGCAACTACTCCCCAGAAGACCTCGCAAAGGCAGCAGTCGCAGCACTCCTCCCGCCTCTCATCCGGTGGGCCAACCCGAAGGACTCGTCGTTCGGTCGCGGAGCGTGACGTGCTCCCGATCGTCAACGTGCGGCTCCCGCAGGCACTCCGAGGACTAAAGAACGGACAACTCCCCGACGAGGTACTGCACCCGATACGGCCGAACGGCCGTCTCTTCGTCACCGCCGCAACGTCGTGGCAGTGGATGAAGAAGGCCGCGAAGATGGAAGCGAACCTCATCCTCAAGCCGACGAGCGCGTTCGACGCGTACCGGCCGCTCACCGTGCAGACGGCCGTCTTCCATCAGCGCTACGTCTCCGAACGGATACCGGGCGCCTCGACGAGAGTCTGCAACGGCAAGACCTACTGGCTCAAGCCCGGCAACGCGCCGCTCGCGTGCCCCGGCACCTCGAACCACGGATGGGGTCTCGCGGTCGACGTCGCGAACGTGACGAAGGCGCTCCCGTGGCTCTTAGA
>RFOJ01000133.1 GCA_009926705.1 Acidimicrobiia bacterium | reverse complement strand
CCCGAGGCCCCACGGGCACGGGTCAAATCGTCCGACTCCTGGCACGATGCCTTCCAGCTCACCGAATTGTGGTGTGACAGCGTCGACGAACGTGTCGCGCGATACGAGTCGAGGACGGCGCAATTCGGCGACAAACAGCGACAAGCCGATGATGTCGAGACGTGCATCTTTGGCCGCTGAACCCGACTGCGGCGCGGCGACGATGCCGAGCGGCTCAAACACCGCTGCGTGCACGTAGTCCCAGAACTCCATGTCGCTCTGCGCGGCGAGATGAGCAGCCGCAAGTTCGTATCCCGTGTTCGAGTAGATGCGCTTCGCCCCCACAGTACCGACGGGTGCATCACCTTCGAACGGATAGCCACCCGCGTGTGCGAGCAGATGGCGGAGCGTGCAACCCTCGCGACCGACTTCGTCGTCGAGCGATACGGTGCCCTCTTCGCACGCGATTAATGTCGCCCAAGCGGTGATCACTTTCGTCACCGACGCAAGCCTGAATTCGCGCGATTCGTCTCCGTAGAAGTGGATCTCACCGTGGCGGTCGATCACCGCAGCCGATGCGTTGTCGACGGGCCACTCCGCAATCAGGTCGAACGCGCGCACTGCGCTACTTCGTGGTGCGAATCAAGTCGGCAACTTGGAATGCCAAGTCGATCGACTGCCGAGCGTTCAAGCGGGGGTCGCAGACGGTCTCGTATCGAACATCAAGGTCGTCTTGCGACACTGCCTCAACACCGCCTAGGCATTCGGTGACGTTCTCACCGGTCAATTCGATGTGGATTCCGCCCGGCCAGGTGTTTTCTGCGCGGTGCGCGGAGACGAAACCGACAATCTCACGCAAGATGTCGTCGAAGTGACGCGTCTTGCGGCCATTGGTCGCCGCGAAGGTGTTCGCATGCATCGGGTCGCAGATCCACACGACGGGGTGACCGGCGTCGCGAACCGCACGCAAGAGCGGGCGCAGCGACGCTTCGACCTTGTCGGCTCCCATTCGTGAGATGAGTGTGAGTCGCCCCGGCACTCGCTTGGGGTTCAGCGCCTCGCACAACGAGAGCACGTAGTCGGCGGTCGCACTCGGCCCGATCTTCACGCCAATCGGGTTACCGACGCCGCGCAAGAACTCGATATGTGCTCCGTCGAGCTGGCGTGTTCGTTCGCCAATCCACAACATGTGCGCGGAGCAGTCGTACCACTGACCGGTGAGAGAGTCTTGACGTGTGAGTGCTTCTTCGTAGCCGAGGATGAGCGCTTCGTGCGACGTAAACACGTCGACTTCGTGCAGTGCACTATGGCTCTCCGTGTCAACACCGCATGCCCGCATGAACGCGAGCGCACGCTCAATCTCGGCCGCCATCTGCTCGTAGCGCTGCCCTTCGGCGCTCGTTGAGACGAACTCTTGGTTCCACGCGTGCACGCGGCTCAAGTCGGCGAATCCGCCCTTGGTGAAGGCGCGCAGCAAGTTGAGCGTGCTCGCCGACTGGTGATATGCCTGCACGAGGCGTTGGGGGTCGGGGGTGCGGGCATCTTCGTGGGCGGCCGGGTCGTTCACCATGTGCCCGCGGAACGAGGGCAGCTCGCGCGAGCCAACTTTTTCGGTGGCAGAGGAGCGGGGCTTGGCGAACTGGCCCGCGATTCGGCCGACTTTCACTACGGGAACGCCCATCGAGTACGTGAGCACGACGGCCATCTGCAGGATCACACGCAATTTTTCTCGAATGTTGACGGCGGTGAACTCTTCGAAGCTCTCGGCACAGTCGCCCGCTTGCAACAAGAAGGCGTTGCCGTTGGCCACCTGGCCGAGCGACGCGAGCAGCGTGCGCGCCTCACCTGCGAATACCAACGGGGGATACGACTCAATCTGCTTCAGCGCTCGGTCGAGCGCGCCAGCGTCGGGCCAATCAGGTTGCTGAGCAGCAGGAAACGACTGCCACGTGGATTTCGTCCAGTTCTTTGGCATGTCGACCTCGTCTTTCAGGCTACGGACGCAGACCGTCTGGGCAGACTCGGCCGCCATCCGGCGGTTCTGTACGTGCTGGGCCGCGAGCCGGTGGGGCGGTGAGCCCGTTAGACGGTGAGGTAGTCCGGCGCGTCTTCTTGCAACGACTCGACGGCGCGGCTCACGAGGCGGCGGGCAGCTTCGGCAGTGACGCCGAGGTCTTCACCGACTTCGCGGAAGCTCTTCTTCTCGCCACCGAACAAGCCGAATCGGGCTTCGACCGCGTAACGAGCGCGCGGGTCGAGGGTGTCGAGCAGCTTGTTCAACATGTCGTCGGATGCACGCGACATGACGGCCTCTTCGGGGCTCATGTCATGGTTCGGCACGAGGTCGCCGAGCGTCGCGTCGCCGTCGTCACCAATCGGCTTGTCGAGCGACACTGGGGTGGTGAGGCGGTGCAGTTCGGCGTTCTCTGCCGAAAGCCCTTCGGCATCGCCCGAACCCTGGCGCAAGGCAGCGCGAAGGTTCGCGGAACGATCACCCGGAATACGGATGAGGCTCGCCTTCTGGTCAAGCGCGCGGCCGATGGCTTGGCGAATCCAGAACGTGGCGTAGGTGGAGAACTTGAAGCCGCGGCGCCAGTCGAACTTGTCGACCGCGTGCTCAAGACCGAGGTTGCCCTCTTGGATCAAGTCGAGCAGATCCATGCCCTGCGGCAGCGGGTAGCGGCGAGCGATCGAGACCACGAGTCGAAGGTTGGCGCGGATGAAACGATCCTTGGCTCGCTTGGCATCACGCATGTCTTTGCGCAGCGCGGCGCCGCGCTGGCCCTTGGCCCACTTCGCTTCGGCAACGCGGCCAGCCTCGATGGCCTTGGAGAGCGTGCGCTCATCTTCAGCATTGAGCAAGGGCACCTTGCCGATGTCATTCAGGTAGAGACCGATGGAGTCAGACATTGTGAATGCTTTCTGTTGGGGGAAGACGA
>RFOJ01000132.1 GCA_009926705.1 Acidimicrobiia bacterium | reverse complement strand
ACGAGGCGTCACCCGCTCCGACCGCACCTCGGCTGGTTGATGTCAGAGTGGCGTCGCAACGACCCGTGGCACATGGCGCAGGCAGGGCGCGCAATCTCGAAGTTCGACGCACGACCGTTCGCGTCGTCGTTGCTGGTGCCTGTCAGCGTGGTGTTGACGACGAAAGACCAACTCGTGCCGCCGCGCAAGCAGCGAGAGTTAGCGGAGGCAACGAAGGCCCACGTCGTGCCGCTCGACGGTGACCATTTCGTTAATGTCGGCAAACCCGACGAGTTCAGTTCTGCGACGCTCCGCGCCGTTCGTTTGGTGACGAACGTTCGAGCAACTGGTCAATCCGCTCACTGAGCGAGTCGATCGCCTCACGCACTTCGCTCGAGGTTGCAGTGTTTGAGAGCGCGAGGCGCACTCCTGCCAGCTCGCGTGCGAGGTATTCGGCGTTCTCTTGTGTGCGTGCAGCGACCGCACGGTCGTTTTCCAACGCTTGCCGGTCACGGTCTTCTTGACGGTTTTGCGCCAAGAGGATGAGCGGTGCCGCATATGCCGCCTGCACCGAGAACATCAGGTTCAACAAGATGAATGGGTAAGGGTCCCATCGCAAGGTGACGGAGAGCACGTTGATACTGATCCATACGAGTACAAGAAACGTCTGCACGACGAGAAAACGAGCCGTACCGAGATTGCGGGCGACAGCTTCAGAGAACCGGCCAAAGGCACCCGGCTCATATGGCACGTTCAACTTGCGGCGGTAGCGCGGGTTGGCAAGGTCTTCCCGGCGCTTCATGACCCGCTCCGAGTCGTGTGCTGCTCGCTGGCATGGCTAGTCGGGTGATGCGCGATGCTCGGTGCGATCTGGGCACGTCGCCAGTCACCGGGGAGTGCGCGGTCGAGCACGTCGTCGACCGTAATTGCACCGAGCAAGTGATTGCCGGCGTCGACCACTGCGACCGACAACAGGTTGTAGGTAGCGAGCCTCGTCATCACGTCGCGCTCGGGCATGGTCGGTGGAATCGTCGGCTCGTGTTGCACGCAGTCTTTCAACTTGGTCTGCGGTGGTTCGCGCAATAGGCGCTGGAAATGCACCACGCCCATGTATCCACCAGTCGGCGGCTCATGTGGGCCGTGCGTTACGAACACTTGGGCGGCAATCGATGCGTGCCGCTCGGGGTCGCGCACGTGAGCCAGCGCTTCAGCGACGGTCGCTTCGGGGGAGAGCACAATCACCTCTGGTGTCATGAGAGCACCTGCGGTTCCCTCGGGCCACGACAGGAGTTGTCGCATGGTGTCGGCGTCGTCTTCGTCCATCGACTCGAGCACCTTGGTGCGCTGTTCGATACCCATCTTGCCGAGCAAGTCGGCGAGGTCATCGAACTCCATCTCGTCGAACACACTGTTCAAACGGTCGAGGTCGAGACCTTCAATAAGACGCAACTGTTCTTCTTCGGGAAGCTCTTCGAGCACGTCGGCGAGACGCTCGTCGTCCATCGCTGCCGCGATGGTGCGTCGCTGCTCGATTGGCAACGCGGCAATGAACGTTGCCACGTCACTCGGGTGCATGTTGCGCAGACGCGCAGCTTCGGCGGCAACGGGCGTGGCAGGGGCGAAGAGCGCTGCGAGCTCCGTCCACTCGACAAGGCGGAACGTTGGACGCGCGAGCAGCGCGCCACGCTTAGCCAGACGCACCTTCGCCACGCTCCAACCGGGGTTGTGGCCGCCCTGGTGGTGCAACGCAATGTCAACCACCGTCTCGTCGCCGTGCTTCTTGTCGAACACGTCGGCACCGATCAACCGTTCTCCTTCGCGCAGGCGGAAGGGGTTCAGGTCGATGTCGTAACTCTTTAGTCGTACGCCAGTGTTGTCGAGCGAGGCGACGCGGGCCGCTGTGACGAAGATACGCCGACGCTGGCTGCTCGCCACGAAACCCAGCACTCGTGGAGCTTCGTTGCCGCGTCCGGGCACGACAACGATGTCGTCGATTTTGCCGATTGGGGCACCGCCAGCGTCAAGCAGCGGCAACCGCATGATGCGGTACGCGTAGATGAAGTCCGTTGCTGGCGTCACGAAGCGAGGCTACCCATGCATCCCTGCACGAACCTCGCAATCTTGCAGAATTTTTAGTTGCGAAGATCGCTCAATGCGAGCCCTGCATATTCCCGCAGATACGTCGCGGTATCACGAAGGTCGTCGACACGCGGGAAGAACGACGACAGTGAGAGGTCGCTGAGTGAGTCGTCGGTCCGCACGGGGTCGGAGCCGACCATGCGAATGTTGCTGAAGTAACGGCCGAATTCTCGGCGTGATCGACGCAGGTGGAAGTCGGACGTCACGATGGCGAGCGGGTCGTTCTTCTCGTGCAACCCCGAATCTCGGGCCACTTTTGCGTGCCCGTTGGTGTTCAAGGAGACAGAGTCGATGATGATCTTCTCCTTCGGTACGCCGAGGCGTTCGGCCTGCACCTGCATGAGGAGGCCCTGCTGCTCGGGGTCACGAATGCCGTCCATGCCAGGTTGCGACCCAGCCATCACCACGGTGGCGGTCGGGAATTCACGCCACAGTCGAGCGGCACGGTTGACGCGCCGAGTGGTCTCGAGACCTGAAGAGTCCTCCTCAGGGGTATCCGCCACGTCGTATCCGGCGCTCAGCACATAGATGTAGTCCGGCGTCCACGTCGCTTCGATTGTCGACTCCACGACGAGTGGTCGCTCGAGCAACATCGCACCGAACGGTGTCGCTGCCAGCCACAACATGGCAAGAGCAGAGGTTCCGACCGGCTTCATCCATCGCTGCAGTGAGTGTCGCCGCCAGAGCACCACCCAGACTGCGATTAACGCAATGAGCGGCAGCCACAGCGGATCGATGAGCCCGCGCAACACGCAGTCAAGCGTAGGAAGCCAGCCCGTAGCATGAAGCGTCTCGTTCGGGGACGTAGCTCAGC
>RFOJ01000131.1 GCA_009926705.1 Acidimicrobiia bacterium | reverse complement strand
GCTGCAGCGCGTCGCCGAAGGCATCGCTGCCACGCATGAGATGTCGGCGACGGTGAACGTGAAGATCGGATACCCAGTGACGGTGAACGACGGCCCGAGCGCCGACTTCGGTCTCGGTGTCGCCGACGCACTCGTCGGCACCGAGCGAGCGGTGCGACTGCCGACACCGGTGATGGGCGCAGAAGACTTCTCGTACGTGCTCAACAAACTGCCGGGCGCGATGATGTTCCTCGGCGGTACGCCCGAGGGAGTCAACCCGGCGACCGCAGCCCCCAACCATTCGAATCGCGTGATGTTCGACGAACAGGCGATGAAGACCGGCATTGCGATGTACGCGTCACTCGCGTTGCGCACGCTGGGCGTGCGACTCGACTAGGCACCAGATGCCCCGTCCACTCGACGGCGTCCGCGTCCTCGACTTCACGCGGGTGCTCGCCGGGCCGCATGCCACACGAATGCTCTGCGATCTCGGTGCCGAGGTCATCAAGGTTGAGCCGCCAGTTGGCGACCTCACACGATTCGGCCAGCCCCGACTCAACTCGCTGGCGACCTATTTCATCCAGCAGAACGTCGGCAAGTTGAACGTCTCGCTCAATCTTGATGACGAACGCGGTGTCGACATTGCCCGACGACTCGCCGCCATCAGCGACGTCGTGATCGAGAACTTCCGGCCGGGGGTGATGGCACGCCTGGGCCTCGGCTACGAACAACTTGCAGCTTCGAACCCGAGGCTCGTCTATGCATCAATCAGCGGTTACGGGGCCACTGGACCGTGGGTCGATCGTCGTGCCTATGCGCCGGTGGTGAACGCCGAGGCGGGCATCACCAAGCACCAGGGCGACGTACGAGGCGGTGCGTATGCGAATGACCCATTCAGCCATGGTGACGTGTACACGGGCATGGAAACGGCTGCTGCGATTCTTGCGGCGTTGCTGCAGCGTGAGCGCACGGGTCGCGGCCAGTTCGTCGATGTTTCTATGGCGGAGACGTTGCTCTACGTCAACGAGCACGCACACGACCAGTTGTGGCAAGGCGACGTGCCCGCCGACTGGATACGGTCGTTCCAGCCCGCCGACTACCCGGTGCTCACCACCGCCGACGGCAGTGTCGTCGTGGTGAGCGGGCACCCCGCATCGAAGACGAACTTTGAGTGGTTCTGCGGCGCAATGGGACGCAGCGACCTGCTGAATGACCCTCGATTCATCGACGTGCAGTCGCGGCTCGCGAACCTGCGTGAGTTCAACCAGATTCTCGCGGCATGGGCGCGCTCAGTGCCCAACGCCGAAGAAATCGAGCGCATCTTTGAACGGCACAACCTGGCCACGGGCCGCCTGCGAAGCGTTGCGGAGATTGCTGAGACCGATTGGGCGCGACACCGTGGAGCCATCACCGAAGTGTCTGACCGTGCCGGCGGCACGGTACGCATCCCTCAGAGCCCTTGGAAGTTCAGCGATGCCGACGTGCGCATCCAAGGCATTCCCAAGTACCGCGGTGAAGACAACGCAGTTGTGCTGCGCCAATTTCTCGGCATTGACGATGCCACGATTTCCCAACTGGAACGCGACGGAGTAACGAGCAGCCACGGTCCGACGAACAAGTAGGCGTCAGCGGCCGCTGTGGCCGAATCCACCGCCACGATCGTTGCCATCGAGTTGCTCGACAACTGACCACTCCACCGCGCCGATGGCTTGCACGATTAACTGGGCGATGCGATCACCGCGAGTCACGTGATAGTCCTTCGTCGGATCATGGTTGATCATGATGACCTGCAGCTCACCGCGGTAGGCCGCGTCAATGATGCCCGGTGTGTTAACAAGCGAGACGCCGTGCTTCAATGCCAGACCACTGCGCGGCACGACCATGCCCATGTAGCCGCGAGGAATCGCGACGGCAACACCGGTTGGCACAAGCACTCGTCCGCCGTTAGCCGGCAGCACAGCGTCGACACGTGCGTGCAAGTCGAGGCCGGCATCGTCGGGATGTGCCCGCGAGGGCAACGGTAGGTCGGTGTCGAGCCGGAGAATGGGTACGACGAGCGACGAAGGCACCACACGACGATACGACGCGCCGTAGGGTTGTGACGTGCTCGTCTGGATTGATCTCGAGATGACTGGGCTTGATCCGTCCGTCGACGTGATCGTGGAGATTGCTTCGCTCATCACCGACGACGACCTGAACGTGATTGCCGAAGGGCCCGACCTCGTCATCCACCAACCCGACGACGTGCTCGCGCGCATGGAGCCGATTGTCGTCAAAATGCACACCGATTCGGGATTGCTCACGGCAATCCGCGAGTCGCGCACGACGCTGGCAGAGGCAGGGTCTGCGACGCTCGCCTTCATCAAGAAGCACGTGCCCGAGCCTCGCTCAGTGCCATTATGCGGCAACTCGATCGGCACCGACCGTCGGTTTCTCGCCGCCCATCTGCCGGACATCGAGAATTACCTTCACTATCGCAGCGTCGACGTGTCAAGCGTGAAAGAACTTGCCAAGCGTTGGTATCCGGCGGCGAGCGTCTCTCGGCCCCCGAAGACTGGTGCTCACCGAGCACTCAACGACATTCGCGAGAGCGTCAAAGAACTGATGTTCTACCGTCAGTCGTTCTTCGTGCCGTCACCGAGTGGCAATGGTGCGACCGCGCCACGCGACTCGGCCGAACAGCGCTGACTGCACCAGGCTTCGAGCGGCAACGACGACGAAGAATGCGACGTGCAGCGGATACAAGACTGCACTGAACACGCCGAAGTTGCCTGCGCGTCGGGCGATGATTGCAACCTGGACGGCGGAGAGGGCGTAGCACCAGGCTGAAGTGAACGGTCCACCGCACAACGAGACCACCCAAGCAACGACGAGCAGCATTGCCCATCTCGGCACTGCGAGGGCGCCGAGTGCGGTGTTCTTCGTCCAGCCTTCCCAGAGTTGCGTGAAGCCGCGAGGGTA
>RFOJ01000014.1 GCA_009926705.1 Acidimicrobiia bacterium | reverse complement strand
CAGACGATGCAGTCGCGATGTACACGTAGCCGCAGCCCGATCGCATCGCAGCCTCGGCACTCAGTGCAGCTGCACCGGCCATGCCGTGCGAGCCGGCGACGACGAGCACACGACCCATCTTTGACTTGTCCGTGTCGCGCGGCCTCGCCGGCAGCGGCGGCAGCACGAGTTGGCGAACTTGTAGCGGAAGCGTTATCGGCGACGGAAGTTCTCGGCCAGGTTGACCAAGAGTCGCGTACCGTACGCGGTCGCACCGCGCTGCAGCCAGCCTGCGTCAGAGTCGGCCCACATCGGACCGGCGATGTCAATGTGCGCCCACGGGTAACCGCCCGTGAACTCATCCAAGAACAGCGCGGCCGTAATCGCTCCTGCATCAGGTCCACCGACGTTCTTCATGTCGGCAATGTACGAGTCGAGCAGTCGACGATACGAACGCTCGAGCGGCAGCTCCCACGCTTGTTCGTCGGTGTTGGAACCCGCTTCGAGCACCTGCTCGACGAACTTGGCGTTGTTACCCATGACACCCGACATCTTCGGGCCGAGTGCTCGCGCACAGGCACCGGTGAGCGTGGCGATGTCGACGATTGCGTCCGGCTCTTGCTCAGCAGCCAGTGACAAGCCGTCAGCCAAGATCAAGCGACCTTCGGCGTCGGTGTTGTGAATCTCAACGGTCTTCTTGTTTCGCATCGTGAGCACATCGCCCATCGCCATTGCGCTCCCCGACGGAAGGTTGTCGGTGCACATCAAGTAGGCGGTGACTTGGTTCGGACAGCCGAGCGACTTCAACGTGCTCATCGCCGCGAGCACGGCAGCCGCACCACTCATGTCTGCTTTCATCTGCGCGTGCGACGGGTCGCTTGGCTTCAGGCTGATGCCACCCGAGTCGTACATCACACCCTTGCCCACCATGATGAGGTGCGGCAATGACGACTTCTTGCCCTTTGCCTTCGCAGATGACTTGCCCTTCAACGCAGCCTTGCCCGGGCGGTACGAGAGTTTCACCATGCGCGGCGGGTTGACGCTGCCGCGGTTCACACCGATGATGCCGCCGCAGCCCATGGCGAGCAGACGATCTTTGTCGTACACGTCGACGCGCAGACCGGTCTCCGAAGCAATCTGCTGCGCTCGGTCAGCGAACATCTTTGCAGTGAGGTGCGCAGGCGGCATGTTGGCGAAGTCACGCGCCATGCACACTGCTTCACCGATCACACTGCCGCGCCGCGACCCGTTGGCGACTGCGCCGAGTGACTTTGCATCGACGACCAGCGTGGCCGACTTGAGACTCGAGGTGAACGACTTGTCCGACTTCAACGCACCGTAACGATGAGTCGCCAACATCAAACCTTCAGTCACAGCCTGTGCAATTTCGGCGCGGTCACCCTTGCCCTGACCTGCGAGCGTCGTCGCGAGCGATCCGTGCTTGCTCGCGGCACGAGCGAGAGCGGCGGCGGCATTTCGCAACTCGTGTGCAGTCGCCGAATTGCCAGCGCCCACTCCGACGGCAATGAACACGGTCTTGCCGCTCGACGGCACCACCAGCGTCTGACCAATCTTGCCGTCGAATCCGGCGGCGACTAGCTGGGCGCGCGATACGCCGAGCTCGGCAGGCACGGCCTTGTCGGAAGTGACGGGAATGCCGACCGCATCGGCGTTCGGAGTTTCGCGGGCAACGGTGACGACGAGTTGAGCGTGTTTCATGAAGAGCAAGGCTAGTTGTGAGCCCGTCGGGGTGAGTCAGCCACCCACGAGACGAGTCAGTAGTGGTCGCCGCAGGCGAGTCGTTGCTCGCGACGCGACTAGTCGGTGACGCTGCGGACGGGAAGCGACTCCCCTTCTTGCCACCGAGCAAGGGTCCACAAGAGGTCACTCAACCGATTGAGATATGGGCCTGCCTGAGACGGGGCTGGTGCCGCCGAGATGGCGTGGCGCTCGGCGCGCCGCACCACCGTGCGTGCGACATCGAGCAGGGCCGAAATCTTGTTCTGCCCGGGCACCACGAACTCCGATGGTGGGGTGAACTTTTCGTCGAGATCATCGATCATGTGCTCGAGTTTCGTCACCATCTCTTCGGTGATTCGCGACTTGCCGTCGGTCAACTTGTGGCGATTCTCCGGGAGTGTGGCCAACTCGGCCATCAGCACCCACAAGTCGCGCATGATGTGCACGAGAGCATCATTCAACTCATCTTCGCGACCCAGTTCTGCGCGCACCAAGCCGAGTACTGCTTGCGCCTCGTCGACCGCGCCGTAGGCGCGCGGCAACGACGAGTCTTTTGCCACACGACCGCCGTAGAAGAGGCCCGTCGTGCCGTCGTCGCCGGCTCGTGTGTACACCTTCTCGCGCGTCATGACTTCCTGACGCTACTTGTCTTAGCCTGATGATGACGATGCGAGCTCAAAAGAGACCCGGGTATCTCGACACCGTCAACGAGCGGGTCGTCGTGTTTGACGGTGCGTTCGGCACCTACGTGCAGGGCAAAGACCTCACCGCAGATGACTTCGGTGGACAGCACCTAGAAGGTTGCAACGAGTTGCTCGCGGTCACTCGTCCCGACCTCATTGCGGCAATGCACGAAGACTTCCTCAAGGTCGGTGTCGACGCACTTGAGACCGCCACGTTCGGATCGTTCGGCACGGTGTTGACGGAGTACGGCATCGCCGACCGCGCCTACGAGATCACACTCGCAGCCGCCCGCATTGCACGCGACGTGGCGAACTCATTCGAAGGTGACGGACGACCGCGCTATGTGGCCGGCAGCGTCGGCCCCGGCACCAAGCTGCCAAGCCTCGGGCACATCTCGTTCAGCGAGCTGCGCGACACCTACGAAGAACACGCACGGGCCCTCATCGAGGGTGGCGTTGATCTGTTGCTCGTCGAGACATGTATGGACCTGCTGCAGATCAAGGCGGCGATGCAAGGCGGTCGCCGCGCGATGCATGCGATGGGTCGCGAAGTTCCCATCCAGGTGCAGGTGACGATGGAGACCACGGGACGCATGCTGGTTGGCACCGAGATTGGCGCCGCACTGACGGCATTGCTCGCGATGAAGCCGGCGGTCGTCGGCATCAACTGCGCCACTGGCCCAGCAGAGATGCAAGAGCACCTGCGTCACCTCGCGCAACACTCCCCGATCCCCATCAGCGTGCTTCCGAACGCCGGCTTGCCGAGTGTCGTCGACGGCAAGACCCACTACGACCTGACGCCAGCGCAACTGGCCGAGTTCCACCGGCATCACGTGCAGGACCTCGGCATCACGGTGGTCGGTGGTTGCTGCGGCACGACTCCGGAACATCTCCGCCAGGTAGTCGAAGCCGTCCGCAACGTCACCCCGGCACGACGCAACCCGGTGCAAGACCCCAGCGTCACTTCGCTCTACTCGCCGGTCACGTTGAAGCAGGACAACAGCGTCCTCTACATCGGCGAGCGCACCAACGCCAACGGCTCGCGCGCTTTCCGCGATGCGATGCTCGCCAGCGACTGGGACACCTGCACGAAGATGGCCAACGAGCAGATTCGCGAAGGGGCCCACGTGCTCGACGTGTGCGTCGACTACGTCGGCCGCGATGGCACCCTCGACATGAAAGAAGTCGCCGGTCGCTTCGCCAGCCAGGCGAGCGTCCCGCTCGTCATCGACTCCACCGAGCCGCAAGTCATGGAGGCCGCCTTGCAACTCGCGGGCGGCCGATGCATCCTGAACTCGGCCAACTTGGAAGACGGCGAAGAGCAAGGTCGTCGCATGGACCGCGTCTTCAACCTCGCGCGCGACTACGGCGCCGCAGTCATCTGCCTCTTGATCGACGAGCGCGGCCAGGCGCGCGATGTGGAGTGGAAGATGCAGATCGCACACCGTCTGCACAAGATTGCCACCGAGCGATACGGGCTGTCGGCGAGCGATCTCATTTTCGACCCGCTCACCTTTCCGCTCA
Organism: Acidimicrobiia bacterium; assembly: GCA_009926705.1. Taxonomy (GTDB): domain Bacteria; phylum Actinomycetota; class Acidimicrobiia; order Acidimicrobiales; family Ilumatobacteraceae; genus F1-60-MAGs027. The sequence goes on along the minus strand of RFOJ01000014.1, from coordinate 8,723 downwards.
CCACCGGCGACGCCGACCTGCGACGCGACGGCATCGAGAGCATCGAAGCCATCCGCCGGATCAAAGAAGAGATCCCCGGTGCTCTCACGGTGATGGGACTCTCGAATGTGAGCTTCGGCATCAATCCTGCGGCGCGTCAGGTGCTCAACAGCGTGTTCTTGGACGAGTGCGTCAAGGCCGGCCTCGACGCCGCCATCGTGCACGCGAGCAAGATCCTCCCGTTAGCGCGCATCAAGCCCGAGCACGTCACCCTCTGCCGCGACATCATCTTTGACAAGACCACCGACGACTACAACCCGCTGCAGGTGCTGCTCACTGCGTTTGAGGGCGTGAAGTCGACCAAGCAGGAAAAGCCCGACCGCAGCGGCTGGCCAGTGCGTGACCGTCTGCGCCAGCGCATCATCGACGGCGACCGAGAAGGCCTCACCGCCGAGCTCGATGAAGCGCTCGGCACCGGACTGAAAGCACTCGAAATCGTCAATGATGTTCTGCTCGACGGCATGCGCGAAGTCGGCGAACTGTTTGGGTCTGGCCAGATGCAGCTGCCCTTCGTGCTGCAGAGCGCCGAGACGATGAAGACTGCCGTCAGCCACCTCGAGCCGCACATGGACAAAGTGGCCGGCTCCACGAGCAAAGGCAAACTCGTACTCGCCACGGTGAAGGGCGACGTGCACGACATCGGCAAGAACCTGGTCGACATCATCTGCACGAACAACGGCTACGAAGTGCACAACATCGGCATCAAGATCCCCATCAGCGAGATGATTGCCAAGGTGCAAGAAGTCGGTGCCGACGCGCTCGGCATGAGCGGTCTCTTGGTCAAGAGCACGCTGATTATGCGCGAGAACCTCGAAGAGCTGAACGGCCAGGGCCTCGCCCACATCCCGGTGCTTCTCGGCGGCGCGGCACTCACGCGCAGCTACGTCGAACGCGACTTGCGCGAGGTGTACGAAGGACGCGTGTTCTACGGTCGCGACGCGTTCGAAGGTCTGCACACGCTCGACAAGTTGATGGAGATCAAGCGAAGCGGCAACGATGACCCCGAGTTCGGCCGAATCCCCACCGGGCGGTCGCTCGCCGAGCGTCGTGGCCCGAAGGAAACACCAGTCGATCTGCCGCGTCGATCACCCGATGTCGTCGCCGACAACAAGGTCTTTGTGCCGCCGTTCCTCGGCTCGCGCGTCGTGAAAGGCATCGGCATTGACGAGATTGCGGAATACGTCAACGAGACTGCGCTCTTCCGCAACCAGTGGCAGTACCGCCCGCTCGAGGGCGAGAACGACGACGACTTCAAAGCGCGCATCCGACCCGAATTACGCGCCCAGCTCGCAGAAGCCAAGGCGAGCGGCATCCTCGTACCGCAGTTGGTGTACGGATACTTCCCCGCCAACGGTGACGGCAACGACGTCGTCATCTGGACCGACGATTCACGTAGCAAAGAGCGGATGCGATTCTCGTACCCGCGCCAGAACGAGGCGCCGTTCCTCTGCATCGCCGACTTCTTCCGGCCGATCGAGAGCGGCGAGCTCGATTACGCGGCGTTCCACATCGTCACGATGGGCGCAAAGGTCAGTGACGCCGCCGCAGAGTTGTTCGCCAAGAACGAGTACCAGAAGTATCTGGTGGTGCATGGACTAGGCGTGGAGATGGCAGAAGCACTCGCAGAGTTCTGGCACCACCGCATTCGCACCGAGTGGGGGTTTGTCGACGAGGACGGCCCATCACTCCACGGTCTCTTCCGTCAGCAGTATCGCGGTGGGCGATACTCGTGGGGCTACCCCGCCTGCCCGGACCTCGAAGACAATGCCAAAGTTGCCGAGTTGCTCGAGGCGGGTCGCATCGGCATCAGCGTGAGCGAAGAGACTGGCTGGCAGTACCAGCCCGAGCAGACAACTTCGGCGATCATCTGCCACCACCCGCGCGCGAAGTATTTCGTCGCGCGCTGACGCGCAAGGCGCCAGCCATCGACCAGCGCTAGAGCGCGTGCGACTTCTCCCATGCGCGCGCGAGCGCCGCATACTTTCCGTTGCGCTCCAGCAACTCCGCGTGCGAACCAACTTCAACGATCTGAGCCTTGTCGACCACCACAATTCGGTCGGCTCGCTGCACGGTCGTCAATCGATGTGCAACGACGATCGTCGTGCGACCTTGCATCAGGCGTTCGAGTGCAGCCTCGACTTCGGCTTCGGTGCCCGGATCAAGATTCGACGTCGCCTCGTCGAGCACGAGCACTGCCGGGTCGACGAGGGCGGCTCGACCGAGTGCAACGAGCTGTCGCTCGCCTGCTGACAACCGGCTGCCGCGCTCGCGGACTTCGGTGTCGAGACCGTCAGGCAGGCGTTCGAAGTGGTCGAGTATTCCCAGTCGCGCCAGCGCTGCTTCGACTTCTTCGTCACTCGCCGTGATACGTGCGAGGCGCACGTTCTCGCGAATCGTGCCGTTGAACAAGAAACCTTCTTGGGGCACCACGACGATGCGCTCACGCAGACTCGCCAGTGTGGCGCGCCGCAAATCAGTGCCACCGTACGACACGCTGCCGATTGACGGGTCGTAGAGACGCGCCATCAACTTGGCGAGCGTGCTCTTGCCGGCACCAGTCGGGCCGACGAGCGCAATTCGCTCGCCGTCTCGCACGACAATCTCCGCCTGTTTGAGGGCGGGATGCGTGCCTGCTTGGTAGGTGAATGTCACTCCGTTGACTTCGAGCACGCCGCGACGCGGCAAGTCGACGGCATCTGGTGCCTCGCCGATCTCAGGCTCGGAGTCGAGGATGCCGAACAACTTGTGCAACGCAGCTGCAGCCGACTGCACGCCGTTGTAGAGCTGCGACAACTGCTGCACGGGGTCGAACAGGCTCGACAACAACAAGATGAACGCGACGACGGTGCCAAGTGACACGGCATCGCGGTGCACCAACCAGCCCCCGATACCCACCACAAGCGAAGCCGCAACGACACCAGAGAACTCGACCAACCCGAAGTACCACGTGCTAATGCGAATGCTGCGAACGTGGCTGTCGAACAGCGAGCGATTGGAGCGCTGAAAACGCTTGATCTGGTGATCTTCCTGCGCGTACGCCTGAATGACTCGCACAGCTGCGATGCCTTCTTGCAGGGTGCCCAAGTTCTGCCCGACTCGCTCGCGCACGCTGAGGTAGGCGACGTTGGAGTCGCGTTGGAACTTCACCGACGCGATCACGATGACGGGGAACACGATCAGCACCACCAGAGTGAGCTCCCACGACAAGGTGAACAGCACGGCAAAGGCAAGCACCACCAAGAAACCGCTGGCGAGGAACTGCAAGAGCCCCCACTGGATCAACTCGCCCATCGTCTCGATGTCGGCAGTCATCCGCGCAACGAGTACACCGGCCTTGTTGCGGTCGTAGAAAGCCATCGACTGGCTTTGCATCGCCGCGAATACCTTCAGGCGCAGCTCGCGTAAGAACGCCTCGCCGGTTCGATTGAGAAACACGTATTGCAGGCGCCCAAAGCCGTAGGCCAGTGCCGTGATTACGAGGTAAAGGCCGACCGAGAGGTTGAGCTCGTACACGTCGTTGGCACGAATGCCGGCGTCAATTCCGTGGCGCACCAAGATGGGTGCAGCCAGCGTCGCAGCCGTGGTGACCACGACACACCCGAGCGAGACGTATGCGGTCTTGCGAAACGGATACGCCATTCGCAGAACTCGCCGCAGCACTCTGCGCGTCTGCGAACGATCGAGTTGGTCTTCCGGCGCGACACCGGCGCCCATGCCAAACACTCAGTCGCCTCCCGTCGGTGCCGCAATCGAGCCGCGCGTCTCCGCGATGCCCGAGCCGTCGGCCGCGTCACTCTCGGCGTCGCGCACTGCCCATGCAGCCAGAACTTCGCGGTAACGCTCGCTCGACTCGATGAGGTCCCTGTGCTGACCAACCGCCGCCACCACGCCCCCATCAAGCAGCACGATTCGGTCGGCAAGCGCGATGGTTCCGGGACGGTGGGCAACCACGATCGTGGTGCGACCTGACATCACGGTGCGCATTGCGTCACGAATCTCGTGCTCTTTGCTTGGGTCGACTGCACTCGTCGCGTCGTCGAGCACCAAGACACGCGGATCGGCAACGATTGCTCGCGCGATGGCGACGCGCTGTCGCTGCCCACCGCTCAAGGAGTAGCCGCGCTCGCCGATCTGTGTGTCGTAACCATCTGGAAGTTGGTTGATGAAATCGTGCGCACCAGCAAGCCGTGCTGCGCGCTCGACAATGCTCTGTTCGGCGTCCGGCTTGGAGAACGCGATGTTGTTGCGCACCGAGTCGTTGAAGAGAAACGTGTCTTCGAACACCACGCCGACATTGCGACGCAGTTCGCCCAGGTCGAGACGCCGCACGTCGACGCCGTCAATTGTGATTCTCCCGTTCGTCACGTCATAGAAGCGCAGCAACAACCGCACGATGGTGCTCTTGCCCGAGCCCGTGGCACCGACGAGCGCCACCGACTCCCCCGGGGCAATCGCGAGATCGAACCCGCGGAGAATCTCGCGGTCGACGTCGTAGCCGAAGTGCACCGACTCAAACCGCACCGCACCCGTCTGAGTCGCGCTCGTGCGCGGCGGTAGCTGTCGCGGCTTCTCCGGTGATTTCACTGCTGGCTCGGTCGATAGCACCTCGTGCACACGCACCAATGCAGCCGCCGCTCGCTGACCGAGAGCAACCATCATGCCGATGTTGCGCAGCGGCCAGACGAGCATCGTGAGATACACGTTGAACGCAACCAAGTCACCGATCGACATGTCGCCGTTGATGACGCGATGACCGCCGTAACCGAGTACCGCAATCAGACCGAGCGACGGCAACAAGTCGATTGCCGGCAAGAAGCGGCTGCGGATGCCGGCGGCTTTCAGCGACACGCGCTGGATGTCGTCGGCCTCTTTGCGCAACTTATCGAATTGCACTTGCTCGGTACCGAGACCTTTCACGACGCGCACGCCCGAGACGCTCTCTTCGACCACGCTCGCCAACTGCGCCTGCTCGTTCTGCACGGCGAGCACTGCAGGGTGAATGCGACTCGAAAACCGTCGCGAAGCCACATTGATAAACGGCAACGGAGCGAGTGCAACTATCGCGAGCCGCCAATCGGTGAGCGACAAGATGACGGTGACCGCCACCAACTGCGCCACGTTGCTCAACGTGATGGGGATCATCACCACGAACTGCTGCACCTGTTGCAGGTCACTCGACGCACGGCTCATCAACTGCCCCGTCTGCGACTTGTCGTGGTAAGCCACGTGCAGTCGCTGAATGTGCGCGTAAATGCGTTCACGCAAGAGCGTTTCCGTCCAGCGACTTTCGCGGAATGCCAGGTAACGGCGTCCCGCGGTGAGCAAACCAGTGGCGACACCGGCGATCGCAATGAACACCGACCAAGCGAGCAGCGGACCGTTCTGTTCGATGCCGCGGTCGATTGCGTGTTTGGTGAGCTGCGGCACCGCAACCTTTGCCGCCGTCCAAGTAACACCGATGGCGACTCCGAGAATCAGCGCTCGCTTTTGCTCCAGCAGCGTCTTCCAGAGCAGGTGCCACCCGAGATTTCGCTGTGCGCGAGCCTGCTCCTCTGCTTCGCCTTTTGCCGCAGCGGCTGCGTCTGGATCGAGCGGAGTGCCCGTCACGAGGCGGACGGCGACAGCGACTCGACTGCCGTCCAAATGTCGACTGCGGGGTCGAACGCCAAGATTGCCAGCGATGAAGTGTTCACCCCGTTGGCGAAATACCTGTCGATCTTCGCGCGGCACTCTGCCGGCGACCCGTGCACGACCAAGTCGTCGACCACTGAATCCGGGATTGCTGCGAGCGCAGCCTTGCGGTCGCCGGCCTTCCATGCGTCCCACATGCCGGCGAGCGCATCACCACGCCCGAGCCAGCGGTGAAACTCTGCGTAGACGGGCACATTGAGGTACGCCGCGATGGCGAACCTTGCACCGGCGCGCACCACTTCGGCGTTCTCGCTCGGGCACACGAAGATGCGAGCGACGATCTCTTTGGTGGCTGGGTCTGCTCCCGCTTTCTTCGCTGAATCGTGCACCACCTTGGTGACGGTGCGCACATCGTCGGCCGACAGCCAGTTGATGATTGCACCGTCGGCTTCGCGTCCGGCGAGACGAAGCATTCCCTCGCGCAATGCGGCAACGAGAATCGGCGGTTTCACTTCTGGTCGCACACCGAGACGGAAACCGTCGACTTTGAAGGTGTCGTACTGCTTGGTGATCTTCTCGCCAGTCATGGCATCACGCAAGAAGCGCACCACGTCGCGCACCTTCTTGTACGGCTCAACGAACGGCAAGCCGTTCCAGCGCTCGATGATGACGTTGCTTGATGATCCGATACCGATTGCGAATCGTCCGGGGGCCGCGTCGGCCAGCGACGCGACGCTCTGCGCAAAGAGCGCGGGTGAACGGGTGTATGCGGGCACGATCGCAGTACCAAGTCGCAGGCGCGGCTCCCAAGCGGCGGCAAGCGCGAGCGGGGTGAACGCATCGACACCGTCTGCTTCTGCCGACCAAATGTCGGAGTATCCGAGGTCTGCCAGCGACCTGAGCTTCTTCTCGTGCTCGTGCAGGTGCCCTGGCAATGGCACCGTCATTCCGTCTCGGCGCTGCATCAGGTCAAGTCTTCCACTTGCGGGCGATGCAACTTTGACTGGCGGTGGCCAACAAAGCCCCGTTTTGGGCGAACATCTGGATGGTCCCGTGGCCGAAGCCACGCTGCACCGACTCCACTTGGATGTCGAGCAACACCCAATCGGTTGGCACCAATGTTGCGAAACGAATGGTGTTGTCGAGGCTGTTGCCGCCGGCGCGGAGCCCGAGTGCTTGACCCACCGCCATCGGCACGAAGTCGCCCATGATGCCGAGCGCAGCCGCATCAACACCATCCACAAGCGACTTGATGCGCACCCACATAAGGGTTCTTCCGTCACTCGGCGTGCCATCAAGCTCTTCGAGGTCGCGGCCCTTCACGTAGCGCATGTCGAGCGCTTCCATGATGGAGTTTGCGTGCGCAGCCCGAAGCGTGCGCGGACGCGCGGCTTCGGGTGCGATGATCTCGGGCATCACCACGAACTGACCGGATGCATCAAAGTCTCGGTCGCCGAGCGCGGCGTTGACGGTGAGAATCTCGCGCTCGCCGACTCGGCACGTCGCACGCGCTTGCGTGACACTGCTGCCTTCAACAGCGGCAATCACTTCCACGTCAACTCGCTCATCGCGCCGTGCATACGAGAGATACTGTGCGGTCGCCCACGTGCAGCGTCGGCCCGTCACCGTCTCGAGGGCAGAGATGCCGGCACCGAGACCCGCACCGCCGAAGAGAAACCCGCCGCTCGTCGTGAGGCGGGGTACGACTTGGAGCGAGAATGAGCGTTCACTCGCGCGTTCGAGACCGAGAAACGCCCGTGAATCCATCGCGTGCAGGCTAACGATTCACCTACGCTTGGGCCGTGGTCGACCGCCCTTGGCAAGGTGACGCATCGTCGCTCGTCGACGCGTTCCGGCGAAAAGAACGGTCGCCTGTCGAAGAACTCGAGGCGACGTATGCAGCCATCGAAGCAAGCGACCTGAACGCATTTTGCTTTCTTGACCGTGAACGTGCACTGGAGTCGGCGAAGCAGGCTGACGTGTCATTGCCGTTCGGCGGTGTGCCGCTCGGTGTGAAGGAACTCGAACGGTACCGCGGCTGGCCCGATACCGACGCGAGCCTCGTCTTCAAAGATCGAATCGCCACCACCACCGACACGATGCTTTCGCGCGTCGAGGCTGCAGGTGCAGTTCTTGTCGGACAGACGACGGCGAGTGAGTTCGGTGGGGTCAACCTCACGCGCACGATGCTGCACGGCGCGACGCACAATCCGTGGAAACGTGACCGCACTCCTGGTGGCTCGTCAGGTGGAAGCGCAGCCGCAGTTGCCGGCGGGCTCGTCACCATTTCAACTGGTGGTGACGGCGGTGGGTCGATCCGCATTCCTGCAGGCTTCACCGGGCTCGTCGGATTGAAAGCAACGTACGGTCGCATCCCGAGAGGGCCCGGCGCGACACACGGCAACCTGACGACGGTGGTTGGCTGCTTGTCACGCAGCGTGCGCGATACCGCGCGATGGTTCGACGTTTGCAATGGTCACGAAGGAAACGACTCGCTCAGCCTCCCGCGCGTCGAGGGCTGGGAAGCCGGTCTCGGAAAGCAGTCACTGCGCGGTCTGCGCGCGGTCGTGGTACCCGACTGGGGCTCTGCCGTGGTGTCGCCGGCGATGTGGACAGTGCTCGAAGAAGCCGCTCAGCACCTCATCGCCATCACGGGAATGCGCCGTGTCGACGGCATCGACACCACGCTTCCGCGGCTCGGAGCCGCGTGGTCGATTACGGGCATGGCGGCGATCGCGTTCGAACTACGCGAGCACTGGCCAGCCTGCGCCGACGTTCTCACACCCGAGATTCGCTACGGTCTGCAACGAACCGGAAGCATGTACGGCACAGAAGCGCGCGGCAAGTTCGAGACTCGCCGCGTGGAACTGAACCGCCGCATGACAGAGATTTTCAGTGAAGCTGAGCTTGTCATCACTGCGAGCAACCCTGATGTTGCATTCAATGCAGAAGGCCCGCTGCCCGACACGTTCGGCGGCATCGTCGCAGGTGCGGGCAACAACGGTGTGCTGACCTTCCCGGCCAACGTGTACGGAAACCCCGGCATCTCGATT
>RFOJ01000130.1 GCA_009926705.1 Acidimicrobiia bacterium | reverse complement strand
GCGCCGACGGCCGTGGCGTGGGGCAGCGACAACCGCACACTTGGCTACCGAGTGGTCGGGCACGGCGCGGGCACCCGCGTGGAGTGCCGCATCCCGGGCGCGGACGCAAACTCGTATCTCGCATTCGCCGGCACGATTGCTGCAGGTCTGTACGGCATTCGGCACCGGTTACAACTCGAAGATGCGTATACGGGCAACGGGTACGAAGCGAAAGATCTGCCACGAATCCCGACGACGCTCGCCGAAGCCGCCGACCTGTGGGAGCGCAGCGACATCGCACGAGAGTGCTTTGGCGACGATGTGCACCACCACTTGCTCAACATGGCCAGGCACGAATGGTCGACTTTTCAGCAGACCGTCACCGATTGGGAGCGCGTGCGCTACTTTGAGCGCGCCTGAACGATGAGCACCATTTCCCTTTGCGCCACTAACCCCGAGGCCCGATGACTCGTCTCGCTGGCAAAGTTGCGTTTATCACTGGCGCGGCAAATGGCTTGGGTCGCGTTGCAGCCGAACGATTCGCCGCCGAAGGCGCCCGCGTAGTGGTGGCCGATGTGGGCGATGCGAGCGACGTCCTCAAGACGATTGCTGCCGCAGGCGGTACCGCCGCGTCGGTGGAGTGCGACGTGAGCAGCGACTCTGCGGTGCGAGACGCCGTCGACTTCGCGGTGAAAACCTTCGGCGACCTACACGTGTTGTACAACAACGCCGGCGTGATGCTCTCGGCCGACGATGACCCCGTGTCGACTCCGGACGACGTCATTGAGAAGACACTCGACATCAACGTGAAGGGCGTGATGTACGCCTGCCGACATGCGATACCGCACATGATGGAGTCGGCAAAGCGTTGCGGCGAATCGTCGTCGATCATCAACGTTGCTTCGTTCGTGGCGCATATCGGCGCAGCGACACCCCAAGTTGCGTACACCGCATCGAAGGGTGCGGTGCTCGCGATGACTCGCGAAGTAGCGGCCATCTACGCCCGCAAAGGCGTACGCGCCAATGCGCTGTGCCCTGGGCCGGTGATGACGCCGCTCTTGGCGAAGTTCTTGAGCGACGACGCAAAGCGCGAGCGACGTCTTGTGCACATCCCGATGGGGCGGTTCGGCGAGCCGCACGAAATCGTGAACGGTGCGCTGTTCTTGGCGTCGAATGAAAGCAGTTGGATGACGGGGCAGAGTCTCATCATCGACGGCGGCATCACGTCGGCGTACGTCACGCCGGAAGGCCCGGCCTGGTCGTGAGCAGGGCAGCGACAAGCAGGGTGGCCGCACGATGAAAGTTGCATTCGTCGGGTTGGGCGTGATGGGCGGCCCCATGGCTCGCCACCTTGCGACAAAGGGTCATGAGGTCACCGTCTACAACCGCACCGCCGCTAAGGCCGCGGCATGGGTTGCTGCCAACGGTGGAAAGTCGGCGGCCACGCCACGCGACGCTGCGACGGGCGCCGACATGGCGATGGTGTGCGTCGGCAACGACGACGACGTGCGCTCGGTGATTTACGGCAACGACGGCGTGCTTGCCGGCATCAAGAAGGGTGGCGTCGTCGTCGATCACACCACTGCATCGGCCACGCTCGCGCGTGAACTCGCGGTGAAATGCGCCGAGCAAGGCGTTGGTTTCATTGACGCGCCAGTGTCTGGCGGGCAGGCGGGCGCAGAGAACGGCCAGCTCTCCGTGATGTGCGGCGCCGACGACGAAGCTGTGTTCGAGCGCGCATACCCGGTGCTCATGAGCTACGCCAAGATTTGCAAGCGTCTCGGCAATGCCGGCTCTGGACAACTCGCCAAGATGGTCAACCAAATTTGTATCGCTGGCATCGCGCAAGGGTTGAGCGAAGGCCTCAACCTGGCTCTCGCGGCGGGCCTCGACCCCGATGCACTGGTCGAAGTGATCTCGCAAGGCGCCGCAGGTTCATGGCAGATGAACAATCGCGCCAAGACGATGGTGCGCAACGAGTTCAACTTCGGCTTCGCGGTGGAGTGGATGCGCAAAGATCTCGCCATCTGCCTCGAAGAAGCACAGCGACTCGGAGTCGACCTGCCGATCACCAAGATCGTGAACGACTTCTACGGAGAAGTGGTCGAGATGGGCGGCCGTCGCTGGGATACTTCGTCGCTTATCGCGCGACTGAGAGCACCAGGCGATCGACCCCGCGGATAGTCAATCGGTCGCGCCACTGCGGCTCGCCGGAGAGTTCGATTCGAGAGAAGCGTCGCAAGAGCGAGTCAATTGACACCTGCGTTTCCATCTTCGCGAGCGATGATCCAAGGCAGTAGTGGATGCCGGCGGCGAAGCCGAGGTGCCTGTTGGCATTCGGGCGGCGAAGATCCAACCGGTGCGGGTCATCAAACACGCTCGGGTCATGGCTTGCTGCACCAAGGCTGGTGAGCACGCGCTCGCCCGCGGCAACGTCGAATGTGCGGTCGCCAACCTGAAACTGCACGGGCTTCAGTGGAACGCGCACCGTGTGCTGCACGGGGCCGTCAAACCGGAGCAGCTCGTCGACAGCGTTCGAGTCGAGGCCGTGCTCTCGGGCCCAGGCGAGTTGGTCTGGGGCGCGCAGCAGCGCGAGCACGGAGTTACCGATGAGGTTGACGGTTGTTTCGTGGCCGGCGACATAGAGGAGCACCACGAACGTGACAAGTTCGGTGGTCGTCATCTTGTCGCCGGATTCTTCGGCGGCGATGAGGGCCGACAACATGTCGCTGCCCAAGTTCTTTCGACGATCGGCGATCACCTCGTTGAGGAAGGGAATGAGACCTTCGAATGCGCGGTCAGCCTGATCGAGATCTTGCATGGAGACGGTGGGCTCCAAGGTCTGGGTGAGCACTTTCGACCATTCGCGCAACTCGTCGGCGCGCGTCGTCGGCATGCCGAGCATCGATGAAATCACAAGGAACGGCACCGGAAAGGCGAGGTCGTCGATGAGTTCGAACTGG
>RFOJ01000129.1 GCA_009926705.1 Acidimicrobiia bacterium | reverse complement strand
GCCGATGTGCACTTTGCTTCCCTCAATGGAAACGTTGTCGCAGATCTTGACTCCGTCACCGATGACGAGTTCGTCTACTTCAAAGTGAACGTTCTTCCCAATGCGAACGGCTTTTTTACCGTCAGCTACATGCGTCATGTGTGTGGTTACCTCACCGCCGAATGCGCTGAACGCGTTCACTCGACGTCTTTCAGGTTATTGGAGCACGTCGTACAGGTGTGGTTTGTGTGGCCCAGGGCGGATCGTGGCACGACGGCGGCTCGTACAGTTGAGGGCTGACGAGGACCGCCATGAAACCCACCAACGCTTGGCTAGTAACTCAAGGTCGAGTGCTCGCCAGTGCGACGGTTGCAGAATCACGAAGCGAGCGGCGGCGCGGGCTCATCGGCGAGAGCAACCCTGAATACGCGATGGTGCTGCCTCAGTGCAACTGGGTGCACACGTTCGGCGTGAAATGCGCCCTTGACGTCGCCTATCTCGACAACGAACACCACGTGGTGAAAGTGCAGCGACTGGCACCGATGCGACTCCCCCTTCCTGTGCGCGAGGCGCGAACAGTCGTCGAGGCCAAGGCCGGTTCGTTCGAACGGTGGGGTCTCAAGGTCGGCGATGTCATCGAAGTGCGGCACGCATGACTACGCGGCTGGGGTCGACAGAGGGGTTTGTATGACTGGGCGGCTCGTGCTCGTCGCAACACCGATCGGCAACTTGCAAGACGTCACTGCCCGCGCCATCGACGCGCTGCGCGAAGCCGACGTGATCTGCTGCGAAGACACGCGGCACTCGAGCAAACTGCTCCAGCGCATCGGTGTGAGCGACAAGCCTCTGCTCATCGTCAACGAACACACCGAGCACGACTCGCGCGAGAAAATCATGTCGCTCATCGTCGCGGGTAAGTCGGTGGCGCTCATCACTGATGCCGGAAGCCCCGGCATCAGCGACCCGGGTGAACGCATCGTGCGAGCGATTATCGACGCTGGCGGCATCGTCACCGCAACTCCAGGCCCGTCGGCTGCAATCATGGCGGTCACGCTGAGCGGGCTGCCGGCAGGCCGCTTCGTCTTCGAAGGCTTCCTGCCGCGATCGGGCGCCGAGCGAAAAGAGCGTCTCGAGATGGTGGCAAGCGAAGCTCGAACCGTCGTGCTGTACGAGGCACCGCATCGCCTGCACAAGACCCTCACCGATCTAGAGCTCATGTGCGGGCCGACGAGAAGCATCGCAATCGCCGCAGAACTCACCAAGGTGCACGAAGAAATCTGGCGAGGCTCGTTGCACGAGGCCGCCAAGCGATACGGCGACGGCGAACCGCGCGGCGAGTTTGTCATCGTGCTCGCCGGTGCGACCCCGGCAGCACCACCTAGCGACGACGAACTACTCGCCGCACTTCGCGCCGAGATTGAATCCGGCGTTTCACGCAAGGATGCTGCATCGCGAGTGTCTGCTCGCTTCGGCGTGTCGAAGCGTCACGTGTACGAGCTGACGCTTTCGCTCGGCTGAACCCGAGGCTCTGCGCAGAGCCCGGGCCGTAACTATGGCTTCGTGCCATGTCGGGGCCTCGTGCTGTACCAAGGGCCTCGTGATGTGCCGGAATCTTGAACTCTGCCGCGGTGAATCGCGACTAGCGAGGCAATAACGCCAACTGTCGCGACTGCGCGAGCAGCGCACCGTTCGTATCCCACAGCAATCCGTCTTCTTCAAAGAATCCGTCGTGCAAGTGGTTGGTGCGAAATTCAGTAACCACCGGCCCACCAGAAGGAATGCCCCGCAAGTAGAAGGACAAATGCACCGTGGGCACCCAGCCGGGGGCACCCGAGAGATTGAACATCGCTGGGGGCAACGCGTCGCAGAACAATGTGAGTGCAAGCGGGTCGACTGGTCGCCCATCGCGAAACGCACACCATCCGCGCACTAACGCAGAACCGTTCGGGTTGCCGGTCGCAAAACCAGTGTCATCGGGATGCAGTCGCACGTCGACTTTGCTCATCAAGCCTGGCAATCCCGGCGTCGTCGTGCTGCGCGGAACCGCATCAGCGAACGCAGGCAGTACAGGCATGTCGCGCGTCGCATATGAGACCGTGCCGCCGGGAAAGCCGTCGCCACACGTACCCGATGCCATCACGATCACGCGCTCGCCCTGGCGCATCGTTGCGGTGGCAGTGGTGAACGACTTGCCGGTCTTTACGACCTGTGTCTCAATCGAAACGTCGGCATCGTTGACTGGCGCGAGATAGTGGCACGACAGTGCGATGGGGAGACTTCTACCTGTCGCTTTACACAGCGCGCCGGCGACGAGAGCGAGTAGGTAGCCACCGTTTGCGTTGCCGCCAATGTCCCAGCCGTCGTAGACCTTCGCCGAGAACTCTCGGTCGCTCGACGCCTTCAGTTTCGTCGCGTCGTCGAACTGAAAATTCACGAGGTTGAGCGTAGGTTGGAGAGGTGCCAAAGTTCGCGGCGACCACTCCGATTTATTACGTCACCGCACAGCCCCACCTCGGGCACGCGTACACGACCATCGTGGCCGATGCGGTGTGCCGTTGGCATCGCCTGCGCGGCGACGATGTACACCTTCTGACCGGAACCGACGAGCACGGGCTCAAGGTGCAGCAATACGCCGACAAAGCGGGCAAGACCCCGCGGCAATTCGTCGATGAGATCGCACCGCTGTACGCCGATGCCTGGAAGCGACTCGACGTGAAGTACGACGACTTCATACGAACCACCGAGGAACGCCACAAGATCGGTGTTCGGAAACTGCTACAGGCGTGCTTCGACGCCGGAGACATCGAGCTCGACGTCTACAAGGGGCACTACTGCGTGGCCTGCGAGGCCTACTACGTGCAGGACGAGCTCGTCGACGGCAACTGCCCGATTCATAAGACTGCGGTCAACTACGTGGAAGAAGAGAATTACTTCTTCCGGCTGTCACGATTCGAACAACGACTGCTCGACTGGTACGACAAGCACCCGGATGCGATCGTCCC
>RFOJ01000128.1 GCA_009926705.1 Acidimicrobiia bacterium | reverse complement strand
TCAAAAGCAACGCGTCGAAGCGCGACATGAGTTCATTGGCGTCGTCGCCCGCGAACTGTTGCGGGGCGATGACGACTGGCTCGCCACCAGCACGCAGCAATGAGTTGAGGTATCGCTTGCCAGCAAAAGCCACCTCGTCGCGCGACACCTTGCTCGGGGCACCCGTGCGACCGGCGACGGCGATGAGCGGAGTCACTTGTTCAACGCTATGCGCAGCGCGAGAGAGAAATCTCCTCGCGGGCCGACGAACGTGCGCTCGAGACCCAGCCAGTCGGCCATTGAGCGCACTTCGCGCGCGATGGAGCCGGCCACACGCGGCGCCGAAACTCCGCGCTCGAGATATGCACCCTCGATGCGCAGCGTCGAGGCAGCGCGGTCGGACTTCATGTCGAGACGGCCGACCAAGGTGTCACCGCACAACACAGGAAGCACGTAGTAGCCGAACTTTCGCTTGGGTTTCGGTGTATAGATCTCGATGCGATAGTGAAAGTTGAAAAGTCGTTCATTACGCGGTCTGCACCAAACGAGCGAATCAAATGGCGACAGCAACGCCACGGCGTTCATGCGTGCCGGCAACTTTGAGTCGCGGTGGACAAGCGCGGGCTGTTTCCACCCGTCGACAGACACCTCACGCAATACGCCATCCTCAACGAGTTCGGCGATGAGCGGTTTCGCGGCGGCGGGTCGTTGGCGGTAGTAGTCCGCTAAGTCGTCGGCGGTTGCAATACCCTGCGCAACCGCTGCGCGAACAAGCAGTTGCTTGCGCGCGTCCCGCTCGTTGGGCGTCGCTGCATTCAACACCTTCGCAGGCAACACACGCTCGGGCACGTCGTAGACACGAGCGAAGTCACTACCCCGACCACTCGACATCACCTGACCCGTCAAGAAGAGGTATTCGAGCGCTGTCTTGGCCTCGTCCCAGTCCCACCATGTGCCTTTCTTTTCAGTGCGCGTGCTGACAGCTCGTGCGGTAAGCGGGCCGTTCTTCTCGACGTGCTTCAGCAAGCGGTTGACGTATGCCTTGTTGCCTTCATAAAAACTGGTGAGGCCCCAGTGCTTGGCTTTGCCCGTGCGAGCGGCGTGCATCTTCCAGCGAAAGAGCGGCTGAATTTCTATCGGCAGATGCGCCGCCTCGTGACCCCAGTATTCGAAAATTTTGCCCTGCGATGTGGCCTTTGGAATCGCGGAGCGGTCGTGGTTGCCGAGGCGCGCGAACAACGGCAGTTCTTGGCTGCGCACGAGCACGTTCACTGAGTCGATCTGCACGACGCCCAGCTTCTTCACAAGTGCGACGACGTCGGCAGTCGACGAAGCCGATCGCGTGCGCGTCGAACCGAATCCTTGGGCCGCCAGTGCGAGGCGACGCGCTTCGACGATGCTCAGCTCGTCGAGCCGCTTGGGCATCGAAGAAGAACTATTCGGCGACGGTGATGGTGACCGAATTGATGACGACGTCGGTCTTCGGGCGGTCGCCCATGCCAGTCGGAACGTTCTGCATCTTCTCGACCACGTCCAGACCCTTGACGACTTGACCGAACAGCGAGTACTGCGGTGGCAGGCGGCAGCCGTCGGGGCCGCTGATGATGAAGAACTGCGAGCCGTTGGTATTCGGGCCGGCATTCGCCATCGCCAGTGAACCGACCTTGTACTGGTTGGGCTTGGGCAGCTCGTCGCCGAAGCGATAACCCGGGCCGCCGCGACCGGAGCCCTCGGGGTCACCGCCTTGGCAGACGAAGTTCTTGATGATGCGGTGGAAGATGATGCCGTCGTAATAGTGGTGCAACGCAAGGAACACGAAGTTGTTTACGGTGCGTGGTGCGTTGATGGCGTCAAGCGCGATGACGATCTCACCGAGCGACGTATTCATAGTGGCGGTGTAGCGCTTGGCAGAGTCGATGCCCATCTCCGGCGGCTCTGCGAAGCGCTGTTGCTTGGGTGACGAGCCGTCGAATGATGGAAACTGTGCGGGCATGGCGAGCCACGCTAGCGGTGCACGACGTCGCAATCGAAGCCGCCTACGCTGTTCACGTCATGAGCGATACAAGCAATCAGCACGACGAGCCGCTGGACCTCGACAACGTCGAAGCCGAACTCGCCGAAATCGAACTGATGCTCGAACGGCTCGACAAGCCCAACGGCTAAGACGTTCAGTAAGCGAAGCAACCGTCGACGTGATCATTCACGACGCCCACCGACTGCATAAAGGCGTACATCGTGGTGGGCCCAACGAATGACCAACCACGTCGCTTCAGTTCTTTCGACATTCGAGTCGACGACGGTGTGTGCGTCGGGATTCCGGGCGGTCGCGAGCGATCACCTTCCGGCGCAGCGGTGACGAAGTCCCACACGAAGGCATCCAGTGACCCGCGCTCGTCGACCAATTCGATGCAGCGTCGCGCGTTGTTGATGGTCGACTCGATCTTTCCGCGGTGACGCACAATTCCGGCATCGGCCAGCAAACGAGCGACGTCGGCTTCAGTGAATGCGGCGACTTTCTCGGTCGCGAAGCCGGCGAAGGCCCGTCGGAAGTTCTCCCGCTTGCGAAGGATGGTGAGCCAACTCAGGCCCGACTGGAAACCTTCGAGACAAATTTTCTCAAAGAGCCGTACATCGTCGTGCACGGGCCTGCCCCACTCGTCATCGTGATACGCGACGTAGAGCGGGTCGTGGCCGCACCACCAACAACGTCGCTTGCTATCTGCGTGTTGAACGAGCCAGTCGCCACCAGATGCGTCGACGTACCAGTTTGCGCCGGAGTCGTCGTTCGTGTCGTCGACCGATCGCGTATTGATGAACGGTCGCCTGTGTTTATCTGTCGCGCAGCTTGGCGAGCAGGCGCAGCACTTCGAGGTAGAGCCACACGAGCGTGACCAGCAACCCGAGAGCGGCGAACCACTCCATGCGGCGCGGAAGCGCCATCTTCTCGCCTTGCTCGATGAAGTCGAAGTCGAGTGCGAGGTTGAACGCGGCGAGCCCGGCCACGAA
>RFOJ01000127.1 GCA_009926705.1 Acidimicrobiia bacterium | reverse complement strand
ATCGCTGCAAGCGAAGTGGGCGTCGTGAACGTGTCGCCTGAGCGCGTGGTGCGAAAGGGTCGTCTGCAGCCTGGCCGCATGTTGCTGGTGGATACGTCACTCGGCCGCATCGTCGACGACGAAGAAATCAAGCGCTCGCTTGCGGCCGCTGCGCCGTACGCGCAGTGGTTGGCCGATGGCATGGTGTCGCTGCCCGACCTTCCCGACCGCGAACACGTGGTGCACAGCCGCGAGAGCGTGCTGCGCCGCCAGCAAGTGTTCGGCTACACCCACGAAGACATGAAGGTCATCATCGCGCCGATGGCCAAGAGTGCCGCCGAACCAATCGGCTCGATGGGCACCGACACTCCGCTTGCGGTGTTGTCGGCACGACCGCGAATTCTCTTCGACTACTTCAAACAGTTGTTCGCGCAGGTGACCAACCCACCGCTCGACGCGATACGCGAAGAAGTGGTCACCTCGGTGGGCTCGACGCTCGGCCCCGAAGCAAACCTGCTCGAAGCGACGGCCGAGAACTGCAGGCAGTTGGTGCTGCCGTTCCCGATTATCGACAACGACGAGCTCGCCAAGATCATCCACATCAACGACGACGGCAATATGCCGCACCTGCGATCGGCAGTGGTGAGCGGGCTCTATCGAGTGGCTGACGGCGAGTTCGGCATGCGCCAAGCGATCGACAACGTGCGCAACCAGGTGAGCGACCTCATCGACGATGGCGCGCGAATCATCGTGCTCTCTGATCGCAGTAGCGACTCGGTGTATGCGCCGATTCCATCGTTGTTGCTGACCAGCGCGGTGCACCACCACCTCATCCGCGAACGTCAGCGCACCAAGGTGGGCCTCGTCATTGAATGTGGCGACGCGCGCGAGGTGCATCACATGGCGCTGCTCATCGGTTACGGCGCTGGCGCTATCAACCCATATCTTGCATTCGAGTCGATCGAAGACATGATCACCGCCGACGACGGCCGCGGCATGCACGGACTCGGCGGCATGGACGCAAAGAAGGCTGTGCGTAACTACATCAAGGCCGCAGGCAAAGGTGTGCTCAAAGTGATGAGCAAGATGGGCGTCTCCACCGTGGCGTCGTACACCGGGGCGCAGATCTTCGAAGCAATCGGTCTCTCCACTGAACTGGTCGACGACTATTTCACCGGCACGGTGTCGCGGCTTGACGGCATCGGCCTCGACGTCATCGCCGCCGAAGTCGCCGCGCGCCACGCCGCAGCGCACCCGTCGCGACCCGACCAACGGGCGCACCGCAAGCTCGAACTCGGTGGCGAATACCAGTGGCGTCGCGAAGGCGAGCACCACCTCTTCAACCCGGAGACGGTGTACCGACTGCAGCATGCGACGCGCGCCGGGCGCTACGACCTGTTCAAGAAATACACAGCTTCGGTCGACGACCAGAGCAGAGTGCTCGCCACGTTGCGCGGGCTCTTCCAATTGAAGCCCGCTGCCGTGCCGGTGCCCATCGACGAAGTCGAACCAGTGAGCGAGATCGTCAAGCGGTTCTCCTCGGGTGCGATGAGTTACGGCTCGATCTCGGCCGAGGCGCACGAGACGTTGGCAGTGGCGATGAACCGCATCGGCGGCAAGAGCAACACCGGTGAAGGTGGCGAAGACTCTGAGCGATATGTGCCGCTACCGAACGGCGATTCAAAACGTTCCGCCATCAAGCAAGTGGCATCCGGGCGCTTCGGTGTGACGAGTGAATACCTCGTGAACGCCGACGATCTGCAGATCAAGATGGCGCAAGGCGCCAAGCCTGGTGAAGGCGGGCAATTGCCGGCGCACAAGGTGTACCCGTGGATCGCCAAGACTCGCCACAGCACGCCGGGTGTCGGCCTCATTTCGCCACCGCCGCACCACGACATCTACTCGATCGAAGATTTGAAGCAGCTCATCCATGACTTGAAGAATTCGAACCCCGAAGCGCGCGTGCACGTAAAGCTTGTCGCCGAAGTCGGCGTGGGCACTGTCGCTGCGGGCGTGAGCAAGGCGAAGGCCGACGTGGTGCTCATCAGCGGTCACGA
Source organism: Acidimicrobiia bacterium (assembly GCA_009926705.1). GTDB lineage: Bacteria > Actinomycetota > Acidimicrobiia > Acidimicrobiales > Ilumatobacteraceae > F1-60-MAGs027. Next base: position 971 of record RFOJ01000127.1, on the reverse strand, counting down.
CGGCGGCACTGGCGCATCGCCACTCACGTCGCTGAAGCATGCCGGCGCCCCGTGGGAACTGGGCCTCGCCGAGACCCAACAGACGCTCTTGTTGAACGGTCTGCGTGACCGCATCGTGGTGCAGACCGACGGCCAGATGAAGACCGGTCGCGACGTGATCATCGCGGCACTGCTCGGCGCCGAAGAGTTCGGCTTTGCCACCGCACCGCTCGTGGTGAGCGGTTGCATCATGATGCGCGTGTGCCACCTCGACACCTGCCCGGTGGGCATCGCCACGCAGAACCCCGAGCTGCGCAAGCGATTCAGCGGCCAACCCGAGTTCGTGGTGAACTTCTTCGAATACATCGCGCAAGAAGTGCGCGAGTATCTCTCGCTGCTTGGCTATCGCTCGCTCGCCGAGGCAGTCGGGCACGTCGAGCGCATCGACCCTCGTGTTGCTGTTGACCACTGGAAGGCGAGCGGTCTCGACATCTCGCGCTTGCTCGCCGTCGCCGACAATCCGTACGGTTCGACACTGCATCAGTCGGTGGCGCAAGATCATGGACTCGCCGATGCGCTCGACAACCGGTTGATCGCTGAGTGTGCATCGGCGCTCGAAGACGGCCGCCGAGTGGAGTTTTCGTCGTCGATCTCAAACGTCAACCGTTCGGTCGGCACCATGCTCGGCAGTCGCTTGACGCGCAAATGGGGTGGCGTCGGCTTGCCTGACGACACCATCACGCTGCGCTTCCGCGGCTCGGCGGGGCAATCGTTCGGCGCCTTTGTGCCGCGCGGCATCACGATGCATCTCGAAGGCGACAGCAACGACTATCTCGGCAAGGGCTTGTCGGGCGGGCGCATCATCGTGCGACCCGACCGCGACGCCACGTTCGCCGCCGAACACAACGTGATTGCCGGCAACGTCATTGGTTACGGCGCAACGAGCGGCGAGATCTTCCTGCGCGGCGTGGTGGGCGAGCGGTTCTGCGTGC
>RFOJ01000126.1 GCA_009926705.1 Acidimicrobiia bacterium | reverse complement strand
TTTCCGCCGACGGTCACCAGCACCTGCGACGGCTGGCACTCAAACCCGCTGTCTCGCTTGGTTTTCGCGACGATTGCTTCGCGCAACTGTGGCAATCCGGCTGCAGGCGTGTACCGGTGTGCTTTCGGATCGCGGGCTGCCTTTACTGCCGCTTCGACGATGTGCTCGGGTGTCGGAAAGTCAGGCTCTCCGGCCCCGAAGCCGACCACGTGTTCACCTTTGGCTTGCAATGCCTTTGCCTTCGCGTCAACTGCAAGCGTCGCCGACTCGGCGATGGCAGCAAGTCGAGCCGACACCCTTGATTTCTTGTTAGACGGTGTTGAACTCGAAGACATCCCTGCCATGCTAAGACGGTGACGAACGCGAGCCCAACGGCAATCAAGATTCCGTCGTCAATGTTGCCGAGCGATGGTCGCTTTGGCTGCGGCCCGTCGAAGGTGCGCGATGCCCAACTTGATGCGCTCGCCAATGAAGGCCGCCGCCTCATGGGCACCTCGCACCGGCAGGCCCCCATCAAGTCATTGGTCGGTTCGGTGCGAGCCGGACTGGGTGAACTGTTCTCCTTGCCTGAGGGCTGGGAAGTCGTGCTCGGAAACGGCGGCTCGACCGTGTTCTGGGATGTCGCCACGTTCGGGCTCATCGAGCAGCGCAGCCAGCACCTTGTATTCGGAGAGTTCTCCCAAAAATTCGCCGACGCCGTCGCATCTGCACCGCATCTTGGCGCACCCTCGGTCGTCTCCAGCGTTCCCGGCACCCACCCCGACGCCGCCCCGGAGCCAGGCATCGACTCGTACTGCTTCACTCACAACGAGACGTCTACCGGCGTGGCGATGCGTCTCGCTCGCCCGGCCGGCAGCGGCGACGCACTGGTGGTGGTTGATGCAACGTCAGCTGCCGGCGGCCTTGCGTGGTCGGCAAGTGAGGTCGACGTCTATTACTTTGCGCCCCAGAAGTCGTTCGCCAGCGACGGCGGACTCTGGATCGCCTGCTGCTCGCCGCGTGCGGTGGCTCGCATCGAGAAGATTGCCGCGACTAAACGATGGACGCCTGCGTCGCTCGATGCAAAGATCGCACTCGACAACTCGCGCGCCGACCAGACCTACAACACGCCAGCGATCGCCACCATCTTTCTGCTTGACCAACAGGTGCGCTGGATGCTCGAGCGCGGCGGCCTCGACTGGTGTGCTCGCCGCACTGCGGAGTCGGCCAGCATCATGTACCGCTGGGCAGAGCAAAGCGCATACGCGTCACCCTTCGTGGTGAACGCCGCCCAGCGCTCGAACGTGGTCGCCACCATCGACCTCGACGGCGTGAACGCGAACGACGTCAACGCTGCCCTTCGCGCGAATGGCATCGTCGATACTGACGGCTATCGCAAACTAGGTCGCAACCAGTTGCGCGTTGGAATGTTTCCTGCAGTCGAGCCCACTGACGTCGCGGCACTCACCACCTGTGTCGACTATGTCGTCGAACGGCTTCGTACATGAGCTTGGACGAGTTCCCCACCGTCGACGACGTGCTCGAGTCGCACGCTGACGAAGTAGCACCGTTGCGACGACCAGTGATGCTCGTCGCACTCGAAGGTTGGTTTGACGCGGCGTCAGCCGCTACAGGTGCCCTTGAACGAGTGCTCGATGCACGCGACTGCGTGACGGTTGCATCGATTGATCCCGACCCGTTCTACGACTTCACCCAGCAACGACCCGAGGCGTACATCGATGAAGACGGCGAGCGCCAGATTCGCTGGCCGCACAACGATGTCGTCGTTGCGCGCGGCGATGATGGCACGCGCGACCTCGTCATCTTGTCGGGCGTCGAACCGCACACCTACTGGCAGACATATGTGGGCAGCGTCATTCGCTGTGCACGCGAACTGCACTGCGGCGCGCTCGTGACGATCGGCGCTAACTTCGACACCGTGCCTCATACACGCAGCCCCATCGTCACCGGAAGCACGACCAATTCCGCACTCGCCGGCAAACTGCGATTATCGCGGCCGCAGTACCAGGGCCCGACGGGAGTAGCTGGCGTCTTGCAACAACGACTCGACAGAGATCGCATCGCGCCGGTGTCGTTGCGCGTGGGTGTGCCGCACTATCTGTCTTCGTCCGAACACCCCAAGTCGTCGGCTGCCTTGCTGCGCCATCTTGAGTCGGTGCTCGGGGTGCCCACCAACCACGCCGCGCTGTACGAGGAAATTCAGCACTGGGCCGAGATGCACGACGCCGCCATTGAAGACGACGAGGAGACGCTCGAATATGTGCGCACCCTCGAACGCGAGTACGACCGGCGCAACGACACGGTGATTCCAAGTGCCGACGATCTCGGAGACGCCTTCGAGCGCTTTCTGCGGGAGCAAGACGACCATGACTGACCGACCTTCGGTTCTCTTCGTGTGCGTGCACAACGCAGGGAGATCGCAGATGGCTGCCGGTTGGTTGCGCCACCTCGCGGGCGACTTCGTCGACGTCTACTCCGGTGGATCAGCACCCGGAAATGCGGTCAATCCCGCTGCGGTCCTCGCCATGAGAGAAGTTGGTATTGACATCTCCGACGCACAACCTCGGCTGTTTACGGTTGACGACGTGAAGATTGCCGATGTCGTCATCACTATGGGCTGCGGCGATGCATGCCCGATCTTTCCGGGCAAGCGCTACGAGGATTGGAAACTCGACGACCCTGCTGGTTTGGGTGTCGAGTCCGTTCGCCCGATTCGCGACGAAATCCGTCGGCGTGTCGAAGCGCTCATTGATGACCTTGCTGACAGGCGCTCATGAGGATCGTTCGTTTCCGATGAGCGTTGTGCCACCGCTCGGACGGCGCCTCGTCGCAGAAGCTCTCGGCGCAGGTTTGCTCATCGTCTCGGTGGTCGGCTCGGGCGTCATGGCGACGAACCTCACTGCCGATGTGGCACTGCAGTTGCTAGCGAACGCGGGTGCCACTGTCGGTGCCCTGATTGCCCTCATCCTCATGTTCGGGCCAATCTCTGGCGCCCATTTCAACCCGGTGGTCACCATCGCCGACTG
>RFOJ01000125.1 GCA_009926705.1 Acidimicrobiia bacterium | reverse complement strand
TTGTGTGACCCGGGCGACGAAGTGATCTGCCCAGCCCCTTACTGGACGACGTATCCCGAAGCAATCGCGTTGTCGGGCGGCGTGCCGAAAGTAATCGAGACGACCGAAGAGACCGAGTTCAAGGTGACCGTCGAGCAATTGGAGCGCGCCAAGACACCGCGCACCAAGGTGCTCTTGTTCGTGTCACCCGACAACCCGAGCGGGGCGGTCTACTCGCGCGAGGAAACCATCGCGATCGGCAAGTGGGCGGCCAAGAACGACGTGTGGGTCGTGACCGACGAGATCTACGAGCATCTCACGTACGGCGGCCACCAGTTTCATTCGATGCCCACCCTCGTGCCCGAGATTGCCGACCGCTGCGTGATCGTGAACGGCGTTGCCAAGACCTACGCGATGACCGGGTGGCGAGTTGGCTGGATGATTGGGCCGTCCGACGTGATGAAAGCGGCGATCAACTTCCAGAGTCACACCACATCAAACGTGTCGAACGTGGCGCAGTACGCCGCTCTCGCCGCCCTGAACGGCGGGCTCGACGATGTGGTTCGCATGCGCACTGCTTTCGAACGTCGCGGAAACCTGATGCACCAGATGCTGACGGACATCCCAGGCGTCACATGCATGAAGCCGCAGGGAGCGTTCTACTGCTTCCCGAATTTCTCAGGTCTGCTCGGGCGCAACCTGTCGGGCGTGACCGCGTCGACGACACTCGAGCTCGCCGACTTGGTGCTTGAGCGCGCGAAGGTTGCGTTCGTGCCCGGCGAAGCATTCGGCGCGCCGAGGTACGCGCGGTTCTCGTTTGCGCTCGGCGATGACGACTTGCGCGAGGGCATCTCGCGAATCGCCTCGCTCGTTGCGGGCTGACCCAGACCCACAGCCGACCTCCTGATTCGACGTCGCTCGACGCGCTGCATCGATCACCTGCTACCGTCGCTAGTGCTGCGGCAAAGAGTCGCAGTGCATTTTCGTCAGCGAAGTCCGGTGAGATTCCGGCACTGTCCCGCAACGGTGGTGCGATGAAGGAGTAATCGTTCATCGCGAGTCCGGTCGCCTGACGCGAACGCTCATTCAACCGCCCTCGCGAGAGGGGCAAGGAGAATCTTGTGGCCAAGTGCCAATCCCTGTTCACCCGAGTCGTGTGTGCGACTCATGTCATGCGAGTCGTGCCTCTCTTGGCGCTCACCACGAGCCTCGGTCTCGGTGCCGCGGCGTGCGGCGGCGACGTAACGCAAGACACCGTCGTAGACACCACCGCGGTAGCCGTCGAAACAACGCTGGCGGCCGAGTTCCCCGTCACGGTCGGCGACCTCACGCTCGAAGCCGAGCCGCAGCGCGTGGTGTCGATGTCGGCTACGGCAACGGAGATGCTCTATGCCATTGGTGCCGGCGACAAAGTGATTGCGGTCGACAACTTCTCGAACTATCCGACGGATGTCGAATCACTGCCGAAGGTTGATGCCTACCAGCCGAGCGTTGAAGCAATCTCCGCGCTGGAACCAGATCTCGTCATCATCAGCTACGACCCGGGCAACCTCGTGGAGCAACTGAATGCGCTGTCGATTCCGGTCTTCGCTGCGTATGCGGTAGCGAATCTCGATGGCGCCTACGAACAGATGCAGCAGCTCGGTGCCCTCACCGGTCGAGCTGACGAAGCTGCTGCGGCGGTTGACGCGATGCGCGGCGAGATCGAGTCGATCGTCGCTGCGGTCGCCAAACAGGATCCGCCGCTCACGTACTTCTACGAACTCGATCCCACGCTCTTCAGCGTCACCACCAACACCTTCATCGGCAGCGTGATGGCGCAGTTCGGTCTGGTGAGCATTGCCGACGGTGTGGAGGAGGGCAACGATTATCCGCAGCTCTCGGCTGAAGTGATTGTCGAAAAAGACCCCGACATCATCTTCCTCGCCGATGTGAAGTGTTGCGCCCAATCGGCTGCCACCGTCGCCGAGCGCGAGGGCTGGTCGGCGTTGAGCGCAGTCGCCAATGGGAGCATCGTCGCACTCGACGACGACATTGCGTCTCGGTGGGGTCCACGCCTCGTCGAGTTGATGAAGCAAGTTGCTGCAGCCATCGAGTCGCTGTCATCAGGCTCGTAACGCATGTCGAAGGTCCGCCCAGAATCCCTTGGCACTGATACGAACTCGGTGCCCATGGTGGCACCTGGGCGGAGTGTCGCGTGGTGGCTCGGAGGAGCTGCAGTCGTGATCGTCGCCGCCGTGGTCGGTGCGGCTATCGGCCCGGCAGGTCCTGCGTGGTGGAGGGTGCCACTCGCGTTGATCGACCGTCTGCCGTTTATCGGTGTCGACAGCGGAGTCACGGACGCGCAGTGGAACATCGTGTGGCAGATCCGTGCGCCGCGCGTTGTGCTTGCAGCACTCGTCGGAGCGATGCTCTCGATTGCCGGCGCGAGTTACCAGGGTGCGTTCCGCAACCCTCTCGTTGACCCGTATCTGCTCGGGGTAGCGGCAGGCGCGGGGCTCGGTGCCACGGTTGCGTTCGTCGTGAACCGTGAGGTGACGCAGCAGTGGCCAATCGACCCAGTGCCACTTGCGGCGTTTGTCGGCGGTCTGATCGCAGTCGCGCTCACGTACGTGGTGGGCACGGCGTTCGGCGCGCAACGTTCGGCGACCGCGCTGGTGCTGGCCGGTGTTGCCGTCACCTCGCTCGCGACCGCCATTCAAACGTTCGTCCTGCAGCGGAACAATGACGTGGTGCGTCAGGTGTATTCGTGGATCCTCGGTCGTCTCACCACCGCAACGTGGGGAGACGTGCGCCTCATCCTCCCGTACGTTGCCGCGAGCAGCATTGTGCTGCTCTTGCACCGAAGGCTCATCGACGTGTTGAGAGTCGGCGACGACGAGGCACGTGCCCTCGGTGTGAATGTCGACCGCGTGCGTCTCATCGTTGTGCTCGCCGCGACGCTCGGCACATCTGCCGCCGTCGCCGTGAGTGGCCTCATCGGGTTCGTCGGCATCATCGTTCCGCACACGGTGCGCCTGCTGCTTGGTGCGTCGTACCGTCGCGTTATCCCGCTCAG
>RFOJ01000124.1 GCA_009926705.1 Acidimicrobiia bacterium | reverse complement strand
TTCAGGGGGCCGTCCTGCTGTTCGCACTCGGTGGTGAGTTGTTCCGCCGCAACCGCATCGTCATCGGCCGAGTCGAGCGAGCCGTCGCATCGTGAACTCCAATATTTGGTTACTCACGTTTGCTGACGCAATCAGCATCGCGACGACTCTGATCTTGGCATCTCTCGGCGCGATCATCACTGAACGTAGCGGCGTCATCAATCTCGGAGTCGAAGGAATGCTGCTGATGGGTGCGGTGACTGGCTTCCTCGTTGCCGATGCAAGCGGCAACTTGTGGCTCGCTCTCTTCGTAGCGGTACTGGTCGGTGTGGTGCTCGGAGCAGTTCACGCAGCTCTAACCGTGGGTTTGCGCGCGAACCAGATTGTGTCTGGACTCGCGATGGTGATCTTCGGCACTGGATTGTCGCAGTACATCGGTAAGCCAATCGAGGGCAATCCGAGACCAGTCGTGATCAATCCGCTCGACTTGGGTTGGCTCACGGATCTTCCGTTCCTCGGCCCGGTCGTTTTTGGTCACGACCCGTTCACCTATGCGACGTGGCTTCTTGCGGCGGGTGCATCGTTTTATCTTCATCGCACGCGCCCCGGTTTGGTCTTGCGCGCTACGGGTGATGCACCGGCCACGGTCGACGCCCAAGGCGGTTCGGTTGCGCGCATCCGGTGGGGTCACACCGTCGCTGGCGGCGCACTCATGACGTTTGCCGGCGCTTGGTACATGTTTGCCCGAGCTGCCGCATGGAGTCAGGCCGCCACTACCAACGGCATCGGGTGGATAGCGCTCGCACTCGTGGTGTTCGCATCGTGGCGCCCGCTGCGGGCGATTGGAGGAGCGGTGCTATTTGGGTTCTCTCTTCAAGTGCCGTTCACTCTGCAAGCCGAACAAATCGACATCTTGCCGCCAACGATTGTCGCAATGTTTCCGTACGTTGTGACGTTAATTGTGCTCGTGCTTCTGTCGACGCCGCGTGCACGACGCTTGCTCGGCGCACCGAAGATGCTTGGACAGCCATTCGTTCGTGACGAGCGTTGAGTGTTGCAAGATGTCGCGCTTCGCGCGCCCGTACCCTGAGGGCTCGGTGAGCGCATGTCGAAACTGACCGTTGCGTCGTCGAACGACGACATCCTCCGCGTGCTGCACGAAACGGCTGACGCGGTGTATGCGGTACTCAGTAAGAACAACGACTGGGGGCTCTCTGGTCAGCGCGCCACCCAGTATTCGGTCGATCTACGCGCCGACGCCGCCGCGCTCGAAGTGCTTCACGGTGCAGGGTGTGCGGTGATGTCAGAAGAAAGCGGTCGTAGCGGTGAGTGGACCGACGACTCGATCATTGTGGTGATGGACCCTCTCGACGGCTCGACGAACGCCAGCCGCCGAGTTCCGTGGTACGCCACCGCACTCGCAGCAGTTGACGAGAGTGGCCATCGGGCCTCACTCGTTGCCAACCAGTTCTCCAACGAGAATCGTTGGACTGCCACTCGTGGCGGCGGCGCGTTCCACAACGGTGAGCGCATTGCGCCGTCAAAGTGCGAGCGACTCTCTGATGCGGTCGTCGGCGTCTCGGGAATACCGAAGAAGCATCCGGGTTGGGCTCAGTTTCGCGCGCTCGGTGCGGCGGCGCTTGACATCTGCCTCGTTGCGCAGGGCACGCTCGACGCGTGGATCGACATGTCGTCACACGGTGCGTGGGACTACATGGCGAGCGTGCACGTCTGCATCGAAGCTGGTGCCATTGCTGGCGAACTCGGCGACCGTGACCTCATTGTGACCCAGCACGGCGAGCGTCGTTCGCCAGTCGTCGCCGCAACACCCGCACTGTTCGAGCATGTTCGACGCATTCGAGAATCGGTCTGAGCGCCGTGGCCCGCACGTTGGCAGGTTCGCACGTCGTAGTGGTCGGCGCGACGGGCGTGCTCGGGGCACGAATCGCCGCGCACTTCACCGCGGCGGGCGCGCGTGTCTCGGCAATCGTGCGCGACCACACGCGGCTCGATGGTGCGAGTGTTTCACAGTACGCACTCGCCGACGTCACCGACCACGCTGAGCTCGCTGCGGCGTTCGCCTCGGTGGCGCCATTCGACGGGGTGGTGAATGCGTCCGGCGTCGTAGCGTTCGGCAACGTCTCAGAGCTCGACGATGCGACGCTCGCCAGACTTTTCGCGGTCAACGCCATAGCGCCCATCGTGATGTTGCGCGAGGCTGCGCCACACCTTGTAGACGGTGGATTCTTCGTCAATCTCTCTGGCGTGGTCGCCGCGCAACCTGTTGCGGGCATGGCTGCATACAGCGCGTCAAAAGCTGCGGCCTGGGCTGCGATGACTGCTGCGGCCCGCGAGCTGCGGCGTCGACGTATCGATGTGATCGATGCCCGACCACCGCACACCGAGACCGGGCTGGCCAACCGGCCTATTGCAGGTGTCGCACCGAAAATGCCGGTGGGTTTGTCACCCGATGTGGTCGCAGCGCGAATCGTGTCAGCCGTTGTGGCTGGTGAACGCGAGCTTTCCGCCGAAGCATTTACTGCGTAGCAATTCTCGACGTTCGTTGTCGCTGTCGCCGCTCGTAGGCTGAGAGTCCGTTTTCTCGCAGCGCTCAGCGCAACGGTGTGACTGCGGGCGCTTAGCTCAGTTGGTTAGAGCATCTCCCTTACAAGGAGAGGGTCGGGGGTTCGAGTCCCTCAGCGCCCACCACATCTGGTGCTGCCGATTTGGCCTTGCCACCACCCGTGCGTGTTGCCTCAGACTTACCCGCGAGCAGTCTCGGTCTCGCAGACTCCACGTTCGAGGTCGGTGTTGCTATAAGCAGATGCGCCGCCAGAGCCGACGTGCTTGTTCCAACGAACCATCAGGTCGCGAATCGCCGCAACTGACGTACTCTTAATCTTCGGGGCGAGAAAGTTCATCGGGCAAAGCGCGGTGTATACCTTGTCCTTCTCGGCACCGTACATCAATTCGAATCGACCGAAGGACTCTTTGCATTCCCATTTAGTCACCGAACCAATGGCTTCGCCGGCCTTGACGACCCTGTTCTTATCGGGCTTCAGCGTGGTACTGATGTGGTCGA
>RFOJ01000123.1 GCA_009926705.1 Acidimicrobiia bacterium | reverse complement strand
CTGGAGCGTCATCGATGCAGCCGCCACCAAACCCTTCGGTTTCCAGGCGTTCTATCCGGGCATCGGTCCGGGTGGGCACTGCATCCCCGTCGACCCCTTTTACTTGGCGTGGAAGGCCCGTGAATTCGACTTCCAGACGCGGTTCATCGAACTTGCCGCCGATGTCAACGATGCGATGGCCAACTACGCGATCATGCGCATGCAAGACGTACTCAACGAGCGATCCATCTCGCTACGCGGCGCAAAGGTGCTGTGCCTCGGCGCTGCATTCAAGAGTGGCGTCAGCGACGTGCGTAATTCGCGTGCCATCCACGTGATGGAAGTGCTTCGTACCTCGAGGTGCAGTCGTGAGCTACTGCGATCCGCACGTGCCGAGTGTGCGACTCGGGAGCGAAACCTTGCATTCGATCAGTCGCGATGACGTCGCCAAGAGCGACGCCCAGCTCGTTGCTGTTTTGGTCGGCGGCAACTGGCCGTTGGCAGAGCTTGAAGCACGCGGCATCGCCGTGTTCGACGCGGTGAATGCTGGCGGCGCGCCAGGCACCCACCGCGAACGTCTCTAGTCGCGCGGGGCAACCACACCTGAGCCCGGTGCTGCTACCTGCGCACCAACCGCTCGTAGAGCGCAGTGTGAGCGTCGAGGTACGCCTGCATCGAGCAGCGCTGCGCAATGTGCGCGCCTGCTCGTTCGCCCATGGTGCGGCGCAGTGACGCATCGTTGACGAGTCGAGTCACTGCGCCGGCGAGCGAGCCCTCGTCGCTCACCACAAAGCCCGTCACGTCGTGTTTGACGATCTCACGCACCGATCCCACGTCGGTTGACACCACCGGCACCCCCGCCGATGCTGCCTCAATCAGTGAGAGCGGCACGCCTTCGTTATCACTCGTCAAGACGACGACGTCAAGCGCACCCAACACCAACGACACGTCGTCATGCCAGTCGAGAAACTTCACGTTGGTGAGCGAATCGGCACTCGCCACGGTCTCGTCTCGTAGCGGGCCGTTGCCAACAAAGACAAAGGTTGCATTCGGCACTGCCTGGGCAAGACGCACGAAGCGATCCGGTCGCTTGATACCCGTCAGCCGCCCGACAAACCCGACGAGCACACCGTTCTCGGGCAACCCCAGTGCTACTCGCGCCTGCTTACGGTTGTGTCGCTGCATCGGTCTTGCTGCCGGCATGATCGTGGATGACTGTTCCGGTTTCACCACGTTCGCTTCAAGAAGGTCGCGCCGAGTCGCTGCCCCCACTACCAACGCGTGAGTAGTGACGGTGCGCAGCATGCGCTCGATACTGGTGAAAATGCGCGTAACAAGTGGGGAGAAGTACCCGTGCAGCAGGTGGCCGTGGTAGGTGTGCACTCGCACAGGCACTCGAGCGAGCACCGCAGCGAGTCGGCCGATGACACCAGCTTTTGCCATGTGCGTGTGCACGATGTGCGGCCGCAGTTTTCGCAGCGTGCGTACGAGTGTGAACAGTGATCGCACCTCGCCAACCACACCGAGCGATCGACGCAATCCGCCGATGGTGATCACTTCTGCATTCACCGTGCGATCTTTGAGATAGTCGCCCTCGCTCACGACGGGTGCTCCACGCACCACCGTTTGCTGAACCCTGGTCTTGTCGACGCCTTCGAGCAAGTCGACGAGCATCACCGATGGGCCGCCGACGTTCGTGCGCGTCAACACGTGTACGACGCGAATCATCGGTGCGTCAGTCGCCACCACTGCAAGGTGCGCTCAAGACCGTCACGCAACTCGACACCGGCGCGAAACCCAAGCACCTCGGCAGCACGACGCACGTCGGGCACGCGGCGCTTGGTGTCTTCGAAGCCCTTGCCGTAGCGTTCCTCATAAGAGACTCGCTGCACCACCGAGCGCGAACCAGTCATCTCGATGATGAGGGCGGCGAGATCGTTGATAGTGGTCTCGCGGTCGTTGCCGACGTTGAAAATCACTCCTTCGGCACGCGAATCGAGACCTGCTCGCAGCGTGCCCTCGACCGTGTCACCCACGTACGTGAAGCATCGGGTTTGGGTACCGTCGCCGTGCACCGTGAGCGGCTCGTTGGCCAACGCTTGTCGCAGCATGTTTGCCACTACCGAGCCGTAGCCGCGCGAGTCGATGCGGGGCCCGAACGAGTTGAAGTACCGCACCACCGACATGCGCAAGCCGTGTTGTGCATAGGCGAGTGCGAGATGTTCGTCGATCGCCTTGGCGGTCGAGTACCCCCAACGCGCGACCGTGGTCGAGCCGAGCACTCGGTCGTCGTCTTCTGACATCGGCATCTTGCTCGTCTTGCCGTAAATCTCGCTCGTTGACGCGAGCAGTAACCGTCGTTCATGCTTGACGCAGGCTTCAATCACGTTTTCTGCGCCGCGTGTGTTGGTGCGCAGAGCACCCAGCGGATCTTTCACGATGTTGCCCACGCCGACACCTGCAGCGAGGTGGAAGACCGTGTCGGCTCGGCGCACCAGTTTGTCGACGACGCGGTCGTTAAGAATCGTGTTTTCCACCATCCGCACTTGACCTCGGCTCTGGTCAAGGTTGGCGAGATTGCCGGTCGAAAGATTGTCGAGCACGGTTACCTCGTGCCTTAGCGCCACCAGTCGGTCGACCAGATGTGACCCGATGTAGCCAGCACCACCGGTCACCAACACGCGCATGCCGAAACCACACGCTAGTTGTGGTCGACACTTGCTGGGGTGCGATGCGACAGCAGGCTCATAACACCAGCGCATTCACCCCGCAATGGTTCATGGGTGCTGGCGTAGTCTGAGGTCATGACTATGACGGTGTTGTACTTCGCCGTTTTTGTTGGCGCCACCGCCATGTCGCTCATGCTGGTACCTGTGGTTCGAGAATTCGCGCGTAGCCGCGAGATTCACGACGTCCCTGGTGGCCACAAGTCGCATACCGCCCCAGTCCCGTATCTCGGTGGTGTCGCGATGGTGATTGCCTTCTCTCTGGCGATGGTGCTCGGTGTGCTGTTGCAGCGCAACATCACGATCAGCGGTCAGCAAATCAGTCTGAACATCGAGAGTCTTGCGTTCCGCAGCGATACCTTGTTGCGCGAGTTGGTGGTAGTGATT
>RFOJ01000122.1 GCA_009926705.1 Acidimicrobiia bacterium | reverse complement strand
CGTCGCTGCACGCCGACTCACTCGAGGCCTACGTGCGACACGGCTTCGCACAACTCGAAGATCGAGTCGAGATCAAGTGCGACCCAGAGTTCGAGGCGCAGACCTATGAAATGGGCGCCATGCACGACACGTGGGCACGCCTGGGAGAACTCAAAGTGCCCACTTGGGTCATGGCGGGTCGGCACGCCGAGATGTCGCCGGCGGGCATCGCCTCGCGCATCGCCGAACGCATTCCGGGGTGCACGTTCGTCGAGTGGCGCGACCTCGGGCATTTCGGCCCGCTCGACGCACCCGAACGCTTCGCCCGGTTCGTCGACGAAGTGGCGAACGGCATCTCTGCGCCGTAACACACCGCGCGCCTAATCTGGCGAGCGCATGCCCGCTGCGAAAAATTCGCCAAAACCCAAACTGCCAAGGCTGTCGCCGTCGCGAATCAACACATTCGTCGGATGCCCGATGAAGTACCGCTTCCAATACCTCGAGTCGGTGCCGACGTTGCCGAGCGAGGCCATGGTTCGTGGGTCATTCGTTCACCGGGTGCTCGAGCTTCTGCTCGCCCGGGCGCGCGACCAACGCACGAACGACGCAGCGAGAGAAGACTTCGACGCCGCGCAACGCGAGTTTCGCCTGCGTGACGACTGGCGAATGCTTGCACTTGACACCAGCGACGAAGAACAGTTCTGGGAATCGTCCCGCGAATGCGTGCGTGCCTACTACCGAATCGAACATCCGTCGGAGGCCCAAGTCGTTGAACTCGAGAAATGGGTTAGCGCACCGCTGGGCGAATTCGAGATAGCCGGCTTCATTGACCGGCTCGAGCGCGACACGCAAGGTCTCGTCGTCAGTGACTATAAGACGGGCGCGCCAAAAATCCCGCAGTACTCCACCGACTACTTCCGCCAGCTCACCTACTACGCGCTGATGTGCGAGACGCAGATGAACGAGACTCCGCACTCCGTGCGCATCTACTACTTGGGCGGTCCGAAAGACCAATACACGCGGCAGCAACGCGTCGTATCGCAGGTGGTCACCACCGACACGCTCGAAGAGGTACGCAACACCGCACGACGCGTCTTCGGTGCCATCGAGTCGGGCAAGGCAACCGGCGACTTCTCAACCAATGTCACCAAGTTGTGCGAATGGTGCGACTTTCGTGAATGGTGCCCCGCCCACGGCGGCGATATCGGCAATGCAAAAGCTGAAGCGAGCGTGCGAGTGCAGCTGCGACGCCGACAGGTCGGCTTGCCAGAGTCGGCATGAATTCGTTCGTCTCGCGCATCGACCGGCTCGATGAGCGACTCGACGCATGGTTCGAACCGCTACGCAACGCCCGTCTGCTCGTCTACGTGTTCAACACTGCGAGCGCCGTCGGCGACTTCGGTGCGATATGGCACGTCATCGGTGTGGTCGGTGCACTCACTGGTGCGTTGTCATGGAGCCAAGCGGTGGTGCTTGCCGCCCTGATGGGCGCCGAGAGCCTCTTCCTGAACCAGGGCGTGAAGCGCTTCTTTCGTCGCACGCGACCGACGGCGGCAGGCGACGATCGTTTCACCGTGCGACGTCCGCTCACGAGCAGCTTCCCGAGCGGCCACGCATCGTCGGCGTTCTTTGCCTGCGTGGTCCTCAGCGGCTGGACCTCAGCGGGCCCAACCACCGCATTTTTCGCCTGCGCTGTCGTCATCGCGACGAGCCGAGTCGTGGTACGAATTCACCACGTGAGCGACATCGTCGTAGGCTCGGTCGTCGGTGCACTGCTCGGCACGATTGCCTTGCAGTTCACCTCGACCATCACGTGAGCACCGACCCGATCTCCCCTGATTCCGAGGCCCAGTTGCCTCGTTTCGACGTTCGCATGAGCGACGCCGAGGGGCTGATGTGGCGTCTGGAGAAAGATCCGTTCCTCAACTCCACGTTCGGCAACGTCACCGTGCTCGACCGTCCGCTCAACTTCGCGACGTTCAAGCAGCGGCTCGAGCGGGCGACGATCGCCGTGCCGCGACTCCGCCAGAAGGTTCGTCCGACGCCCGCGACTCTCGGTGCGCCGAAGTGGGTCGACGACCCGGAGTTCAACATCGATTACCACGTGCGGCGCGTCTGTTTGCCTGAGCCCGGCTCGCTTCGTCAGTTGCTCGATCTGGCGACGCTCATCGTGAACGACCCGTTCGAGCGAACTCGACCACTGTGGCAGTTCGTCTCCGTCGAGGGCTTGAGTGGCGGTCGCGGCGCGTTGATCGTGAAACTGCACCACACCGTCGCCGACGGCCAAGGAGGCGTGCTGTTGTCACTGCAGTTCATTGATCTCGAGCGCAACGCTCCGCTTCCGCCGCCGCTGCCCGAACCGCCGGCACCGGAGCCGAGCCTCGCCGGAGACGAACCCGTCGACTTGCTGCGCTCGTCAATGTCCGACGCGCTACGCGTGCCGATCGGATTGCTTAAGCAAGTGCGCGATGTACTCACCGACCCAGCGAAACTTCCGTCGATGGCGACACAAGCCAACGACTCGCTGCGCGGTCTTCTCGCACAGATGGGCGAAGTCGACGCGGCGCGGTCACCGCTCTGGAAACGACGTTCGTTGCAGCGCCGGATGGAGACGGTTCGCGTGCCGTATCGCGAACTGCTCGATGCCAGCCGCGCGCTCGGCGGAAAGCTCAATACCGCTTTCGTCACCGCGGTTGCCGACGGTGCCGGCGCTTACCACCGGGCGCTCGGCGCACCGGTCGAGTCGTTACGCACCTCGATAGCCATCAGCACGCGAACCGAGTCGTCCGGCAGCAATGCATTCTCCCTTGCCAAGCTGCTCGTGCCGACCGGCGACATGCCGATCGTCGAGCGCTTCGCCGCAGTGCAGGAGGCGCTCAACCAGGCACGCGAAGGCGCAAAGAGCGCCTCGCTTGACACCATGGCGACGCTCTCGGCAAATCTCCCCACATCGGTGCTCACTCGCATCGCCCGCACGCAGAGCCAGTCAATTGACTTCGCGACATCAAACGTTCGCAGTGGAGGCATTCCGCTCTTCATCGCAGGAGCCCTCATCACCGAGAACTACCCCGTCGGTCCGCTTGGTGGCGTCGCCTTCAACGCCACGTTGCTCTC
>RFOJ01000121.1 GCA_009926705.1 Acidimicrobiia bacterium | reverse complement strand
AGCTCACCGCCGCCGACCTGAAGGGCAAGCGAGTTGTGCTCAACATCTTCCCGTCGGTCGACACGCCGACCTGCGCCAAGAGTGTGCGCAAGTTCAACGAACTCGCGGCAGCCATGAACAACACCGTCGTCGTGTGTGTCTCTGCCGACCTTCCATTCGCGCAGAAGCGCTTCTGCGGCGCCGAAGGCATCACGAACGTGCAGAACGCATCATCGTTCCGCACCGACTTCGGCAAAGTGTTCGGGTTGAACATCGTCGACGGCGTGCTCAAAGGCCTGCTCGCACGAGCAGTCGTGGTGCTCGACGAGAGCGGCAAGGTGAAGCACACCGAACTGGTCAACGAGATTGCCAACGAGCCGAACTACGACGCTGCTCTCGCCGCGCTGAAGTGAGCAGATTTCTTGCGGCGTAAGCCGCGCTGAAGAAAAGCTACGCGTCGGCGGTGCCGGTCGCGCAAGAGTTCATTAGCGCGTCGGCGGTGCTAGCCGCGCAAGTGCGCGGTTTCGTTCAGTGTCGACAACGAACGAAGGCCTTCGCGCGATGCCACCACGCGGTGAATCGACGTGTACTGCGGGTAGAAGAATCCGAGCTGAGTCTGAATGCCCAGGATGTGCGCGAGATATTGATTGATCACGCCACCGTGACACACAGCGACGACACGCTCACCCGGGTGTCTTTCGATCATTCGTTCGCAGGCCGCCACCACTCTCTTGCGAAACAAATCCGGGTGGTCGTGGCCTTCTTCCCACTCGCCGCGAATCATTCGCAGCCAACGCGGGTCGTTCGTGCCACGCAACTCTTCAATCGGTACGTACTCGCTCGAGTTGCGATCAAACTCGCTGATGTCGTCCTCCACCACCGGCGTAAGGCCGAGTCGCTTCGCGAGCGGCGCAGCAGTTTCGCGGGCTCGTTTCAACGGGCTCACATAGACCGCAGAAATCTCCTCACTGGCGAGGTAGTCGGCGAGACGCTCGGCCTGGAGCAACCCGTCAGGCGCCAACTCGGGATCGGCAACGCCGGACGTGAGTTCGCGGCGCACCGGCAAACCGTGCCGTACGAGCAGCAACTCCATGCGCGCCGACGCTAACGCAGCCAGATGCCGCGCAGGTTACGCATTGATGACGCCGACGGACGGTTGCGAGAACGCAGGATGACTTACTTGATCAACGATGCCAAGTTCAGCTCGCGCACCGCGCGATCGAACCGAGTGTTCATGCAGTCGATCAACTCGAACGACCGCTTGTCGTTCATATCCATGCCGCGGCTCGCGATGATCGGATACGCCAGACAGAACAGCGCCGCCGATCGGTAGTGCTCCCACAACGCCTTCTTGTCGACGAGGTCGCGCGGAGCGCCGCCGGCGAGCAGACCGTCAATCCAACGGTCGAACAATTCACGTTCATGCTTGCTCGCGTCGTCGGCAGTGATGCTCTGCGTCACGAAGTACGCGAGATCGTACGCACCGATGCCGGTGCCGATGAGCTGGAAGTCGAGCACCGTGAGCTCGTCGTTGGCACCGAAGAGAATGTTGTCGGCGCGATAGTCGCCGTGTGCGAGGGTGTTTGGGCCTTTCGCCAACGATGCAAGCAGTGGTGCGACGTTCTCACCGAACTTCGGCCCCACCTGCATGATTGAGTCGGGCATCTTGATTTCTTTGGTGCACTTTTCCCAGCCTTCGGCGAACACCATCGGCACGATCGCCGGATAAATCGGGTCGCCGAGGCTGATGGTGGTGCCGTCGTGGGCGAGCGCATCGGCTTTGCCCCACCACTTGGCGTGCATCGCGGCAAGACCGTCAACAGCACGGCGCGCGTCGGCGGCGCTCATGCCCTTCACCTGGTCGACGATGCGCATCTTCCCGAGGTCTTCGACGACCATCGCAAACTGGCTGGTCTCCTCATTCACCTCGCCGTAGAACGACTTCGACACGCGGAACGGCACGTCTTTCGCCAGCGTCTTGAAGAACTTCACTTCGCGGATGTACATGCGCAGCACCGTGCTGGTGAACGCAGCGTTCGGGTCGACAGCAGGCATCTTGGTGATGACTGACGCCGGGCAACCGGTGCCCGCGAGATGCGAGCGGTACACCGCGCTTGCAACGCCGACACCGACACCGATCATTTCGTTGCGCAGGCTTGAAACGTTCCAGCCCGTCGCGTCGCTCATCCACTTTGCTGTGACCTCGTCGATCGAGGTCGGAATTGCCGCTGCCATACAGCCCCCTTTGCTGTTCGGCTCGGCACGCGCCTCACCGATACTGGCGCCCGTTCAGGCGTTGCCTACGGACAATACACCTTGCCTTTGGTCTTGAATTTCTTCACCTTGTCCAACTGTTCTTTTGTGAGATCGAGCACCGTTTCGAGATCAACATCGCAGAGCACAGCACCATCGAGGTTGGCTCCCTTGAACGAGGCCTGATCAAGCACGGCTGCCGTGAAGTCGACGTTCTTCAGCGTGGCGCCTTCGAAATTGACAGCACTCAAGTCGGTGCGGATGAAGATGGAGTTCGTCAGGTTCGTTCCGACGAAGCTCGCGCCAACCATGTTCGCCACCGAGAAATCGACGAAGTCGAGTTTGAGACGCGAGAAGTCGACGCCGACCAGATTGGCGTACTGGCAGGTCGTGGTCTTGATGCACGCGATGTCGAGCACAGTCGTGGTGGTCACTGGCACGGTGGTGGTCGTGGAGGTCGTGGTCGTGACCTCGGGCTGAACGGTCGTCGTCGGGGCTTCAACGGTGGTCTCGGTGGCCGGCGGGGCTTCGGCAACGGTGGTTGGCGCGACGCTGGCCTCGTTGGCGCAGGCAGAAAGCAGAGCGAGCGCCAGCAAGGCGCCGAGTGATCGGGGTTTCACCGTCATCAGGCTAACGAACGGTTGTGTGACGAGAACGGGCATGTGACGAGTTCGTCAGCGTGCGCGCGCAGAGCGCCGCGATCTCGCGCCCCACGGCGGTGGATCCGGTGAACACCACGTGGTCGAAGCGCTCGCGCTCGAGGAGCGCGCGGCCTTCCGCCAGTTGATCAAAATAGCGGGCGTGGGACCACGCACTGCCTTGGGTGTGCTCAGCGGCATGGGTGTGGCCGAGTTGGCCCAGGCCATCACCTTGCAAGAGGCAGGTCGC
>RFOJ01000013.1 GCA_009926705.1 Acidimicrobiia bacterium | reverse complement strand
GAGGAAAGTTGCAAATTTCACGCACAGCCCGATAAGAGCACGACCATTCGCCGTGAACTCCAGTACCCATGCGGTCTTCGGCAGTTCACCAATGGGTGTCAGTCCTAGAATTCGTGCGTGCCGCAACGTCTCGGGGTGTTCGGCGGCACCTTCGATCCTCCCCATCGGGGGCACCTCGCAGTGGCCACGGCGGCCCGCAACCAGCTCGGCCTCGACCGAGTGCTGTTGATGGTCGCCAACGACCCGTGGAAGAAGTCGCCCGGTCGTGAGATCACCCCCGCCCAGGATCGCCTGGCCATGGTGCATGCCCTTATTCGCGGGGACGACGGCCGACCGATGCCAGGGCTTGAGGTGAGCGACGCTGAGATTCGACGCGGCGGACCTAGTTACACCGTTACCACCCTGCGTGAACTGCGCCAGGCGCACCCTGCGGACGAGCTCTACCTCATTATCGGCCGCGACTTGGTCGACGACTTTGCGTCGTGGCACCAGTCGTCGGAGATCGAAGGGCTCGCCACCATCGTGGTGGTCGACAGGCCTGGCTACATCACCGATGCGAAGCGAGGCTGGAAGCTGCTTATGGTTCCTCCCGTCGACGTGAGCAGCAGTGAGTTGCGCGACAGGCTTCGAGAGGGCGGTGACGTGTCGGCATACGTGACGCCTCAAGTGGTCGACGAGATTCGGGCGCGCAAGCTCTACGGTGTGGGGGCTCTCGCGTGACGACATTTCGCTGGCGACAAGTGCGAGCGCTTCGCATCGCAATCGCGACAGGTGTCGTGTCGGCACTCATGTTGCCGCTCGGTGGCGTGGTCGCATGGAACCAGCTGCTGGACTCGCGGTCGTCGACTGCAGTCACAGTAAATGCCATCTCGATTCCTGATACTCCCGCGGCCCTCGTCGCCGCACTCGGCGAGGGCGGCCAGCTCAGCCACGTGTTCGTCGCGACGATGGATGCAAGCGGCGTCGGGGGCACGCTCGTGTTGTTGCCGATTGGCGCTGCGACAGAAACGATCGCCGGAGACTCGACCGAAACCACTGAAGGTGCCGCCAAGCTGCCAAGACGACTTGCCGACGTATACGCCACCGACGGTCTCGGCGGGCTCGCCAACGAGGTGCAGGGGTTGCTCGATTTGTCGTTTGTTGCTGTCGGCGCGCTGAGTCGCGCCGAGTTGATCGACGTGCTCGCACCGTTGGGTGGCGTCGACGTGTTGCTCGACCGCGACGTCGTGACAGTGGCAGTCGATGGAACCCCGACGAAGTTGGCATCGGCAGGCGAGACGTCGTATCCGATCGACCGGCTCGTTGACATTCTCTTGGCTCGCCGACCAAACGAGAAAGAATCTGAGCGATTCGCGCGGCACCGCGAGGTGTGGAACGGAGTTGTGAAGCGCGTCGGTGCCGGTCTCGACTTGCCTCCGCAGGTTGACATGACACCGGAAGGTCTCGCTGATGCAAGCAACTTCATGCGACGAGTACTCGGAGGCGGCATTCAGGTGTGGCAGCTTGCAGCAGCGCCCGTGCTCGACAAGACCATCAATCCGAAACGCCTCGACATGTATTCGCTCGACCGTGCCGAAGTGGTGATGGTGTTTGCATCGGTGGCACCAAGCGCCCTTGCAGGTTCTGACCTGCCGATCACCGTCATGATCGACAGCCCGTTCAATGACCCGGTCGTCAGCCGTGCCGCAGTGTCGGCACTGCTGGAAGCCGGCATCGGTGTGGGGGTCATGCGCGAGGTGTCCGCAAGAGAACAGCCAGCCACCGTGATCGAAGCGGATAGTGAAGTCGCGGATGCGCTCTCGAAACTGCTCACGAAGGGCTTCGTCTCGGTGGATTCGCGCGACTGGGGCGCACCGGTGGCGGGCATCGACGCAGCGATCACGCTCGGCGCAGATTTCGCCGATTCGGTGCGAAACTGACGGTCGTGCAGGAACCCGCGTGACTACCTCAATTGACGCTGACACCCTTGCTCTCGCTCGTGCCGCAGCCAAAGCCGCCGACGACAAGCAGGGCAGTGATGTGCGTGTCATCGACGTGTCGGCGGTGCTGCCGATTGTCGGGCTGTTCGTAGTGACGAGCGCGGGAAACCCGCGGCTTGTGCGCACAATCGCCGGTGAAGTCGAAGACCGTATTCGGCTGGAACACCGCCGGTCGCCGGTGCGCACGGAGGGCATCTCTGAGTCGCAATGGATCTTGCTCGACTACGGCGACATCGTCGTGCATATCTTCGCCGAAGAGACTCGTCGGTTCTACGAGATCGAGCGGTTGTATCGCGACCGTCCGAGTATTGATTGGCGAGCGTGACGAGCGTTCCGATAGGTTTACGTGGCGATTTCGGGGCTGTAGCTCAGTTGGTAGAGCGCCTCCATGGCATGGAGGAGGCCAGGGGTTCAATTCCCCTCAGCTCCACTCGGTAGCCCTAATCTGAGCGCATGCCGCGCACGGTGATTGCTCAAATCTCTGACACGCACATTCCCGGCATCGGTGAAGAAACGCACGCTTGGGCAGACCCCGTTGGCAATCTCACTGCGGCTCTGGCACACGCTTCGCATCGTTGCGCAGGAGTGGTAATCACCGGCGACTGTGCTGCGAAAGCTGGCACCGACGAAGAGTACGCAGCATTTGCCGAGGTCATCGCAACTGCGACGGTGCCCGTGTGGCTGGCGCCGGGGAATCATGACGACTCTGCAAAGATGCAGCGACTCTTCAACTTGCCGTCGGTCAACGGCCGATGCGACTACGTGGTCGATCTACCCGGTGGGCGTCTCGTCGTGCTCGACTCTTCCCGTCTTGGGCGCGAGGACGGTTCACTTGACGAGTCACAGACCGACTGGCTCGACAAGCAGTTGCAGGGTCATCGCAGCCTGGTGGTGATGCATCACCCGTGTATTCGAGTTGGTGGGCCGTTGTTCGACAGCATTCGCCTCGACAAAGATTCCACCAGTCGTCTCGCCGCGGTGGTTGCTCGCCACGAGGTGTACGCCGTATCCGCGGGTCACGCGCACATGTCGTGCTTCGCCGCTTTCGCCGGAACACAAGGGATGATCGCACCATCATGCGCCTACGAATTCGGCATGGTTGACGGCACGTTTTCATACCAACTCGGAGAGCCGCAGTATCTCGAGCACTCGTGGAGTGCCGATGGGTCGAACTATCTCGCACGAATCGTGACGGTTGAACCCTCGTTGTGGCGTTCGATTCGCTAGCCGAGCCACCGCTCGGGAGCACGTTTCTCTAGTCGTGTGTCAGGCTCGCGTCGCGCGTGGGTTGGTTACCCACAGGCTCAGTCACGGACGCAATCAATCGAGCGACGTGCGGGGCAAACCAGCCGGCATAGCGCTCTTGCAACTGCGAGAGTCTCCAGTCGCTTCCACTCATTCGGTGCCGGCAACGCGGCGTTCCGCATTGGCAGTCGAACGTGATGAATGAGTTGGTGTCGCTCATCGCATAGTCGAAGGTCACCGATTCGCCTGTCTTTATGTCGCGCATTGCGACGAGCGTCGTGGCGTCGGTGAACCCGCAGTTTGGCTCACAGCTGTGGTTGATGAAGTCGGCAGCGAGCAACTCTTCATCGTTCACGAGAAACGCATCGTCGCCCACCTGCAGCAGTTGGTCGCGCTCGTCGGAGGCAAGAGCGAGCGCCTGGCGCTCGGTGATGGTGCGCCCCCGCCAGATCGCCACCACCTCACCGCAACGGAATGCTCGCTCAGCAACTGCAGCTCGGCCGAGCAACGGATGCTCAACGACCGTCAACCCGGGAGCCGAGTAGGTCTTCTCCACGGTCGCGGTCAGACGACGACGTTCACCAGTCGTTGCGGTACGACCACCACGTTCTTTGCGGGTTTGCCCGCCATCGCCTTTGAAACAGCCTCGTCGGCAAGTGCCAGTGCGGTGAGTTCGTCGTTGCTCGCCCCGCGTGGAACGGTAAGTCGGGCGCGTACCTTGCCGTTGACCTGCACGGGGATCTCCATCGTGTCGCTCACAAGGAGCGCCGGGTCGGCGATGGGGAAGGCGGCGTACGTGATCTCGTCGGTACGACTGAGTCGCTGCCAGAGTTCACTGGCGAGGTGCGGGCACAGCGGGCTCAGCATCTGCGCGAGAGATTCGCCAACGACGCGCGGAGTAGTGCCGACTGCTTCGACATGCTTAGTGAGCGCATTGTTCAGCTCGATGAGTTTTGCAATCGCGGTGTTGAAGCGCATGCCGTCCATGTCGCGGCGCACGCCGTCGATGGCCACGTGAAGGGCTCGCAGTAGCGGCTCAGGGCACGGTGCATCACTCACCGTGAGCTCGCCTGTGTCTTCGTCCACCAAGTTGCGCCAAACGCGTTGCAGGAAGCGCTGCATGCCGACCACGTCGCGGGTATTCCATGGACGGCTCGCATCGAGCGGGCCCATCGACATCTCGTACAAGCGGAAGGTGTCGGCACCGAATTCGTCGTACATCTCGTCAGGTGTGACGATGTTCTTCAGGCTCTTGCCCATCTTGCCGTACTCGCGAGCGACCTCTTCGCCGTTGTAGAAGTACTTGCCGTCGCGCTCTTGCACGTCGTTGGCGGGCACCGTCTGACCGCGCGAGTCGCGGTAGGCGTATGCCTGGATGTATCCCTGGTTGAACAAGCGATGGAACGGCTCGCTACTCGAGACGTGTCCGAGGTCGTACATCACCTTGTGCCAGAACCGCGAGTAGAGAAGGTGCAACACCGCGTGCTCGACGCCACCGACATATAAGTCGACGCCACCGGTGTGGTCGTCGTGTTGCGGCCCCATCCAGTAGCGCTCGACCTCGGCGTCGACGAATGCGCGTGAGTTGGTTGGGTCGAGATATCGAAGCTCGTACCAACAGCTTCCGGCCCACTGCGGCATCACGTTGATCTCGCGGCGCATCGTGGCCCGCGGCATCTTCTTGCCAGTGATCGGGTCGTCGACCTCCATCTCGACTTTCACCCAGTCGGCACGACGCGCGAGCGGCGGCATCGGGTCGCTGATTTCGTCGTCGGGGTCGAGGGCCTGTGGTTTGAAGTCGGCCAGTTCGGGAAGCGTGACGGGCAGCAACGCGTCGGGCACCGAGACCGGCATGTCGTCTTCGTCGTACACGATGGGGAAGGGTTCGCCCCAGTACCTCTGGCGCGAAAACAGCCAGTCGCGCAGTTTGTAGGTGACCGCACCGCGACCGATGCCGCGCGAGACGAGCCAGTCAATGGTGCGCCGCTTCGCCTCGGTCATTTCGGTGACGCCGTCGAGCACGAGCGAGTCGTTGCGAGAGTTCACATACGTCCCCTCGCCGACATAGGCCGCAGGCCAAGTTGAGCAGTCGACCGATGGCTTCAGCTTGTGTGAGGTGAACCATGAGTCAGGGGGCATCTGCGTCGCCACAATCGGCAACGAGTACTTCCGGGCGAATTCGAAGTCGCGCTCGTCGCCCGACGGCACAGCCATGATCGCGCCAGTGCCGTAACCCATGAGCACGTAATCGGCGATCCAAATCGGGATCTCTTTGCCGGTCACTGGGTTCGTGGCTGACGCACCAATGGCGACGCCTGTCTTCTCGCGATCTTCACTCTGTCGATCAGATGCACTCACCGCGGCGGCCTGCGAACGGTATGCCGCGACGGCATCTCGTCGATCCGGCGAAGTCAACGCATCGACCAGTGGGTGCTCGGGGGAGAGCACCATGAACGTGGCGCCAAAGAGCGTGTCGGGTCGCGTGGTGAATACCTCGATGTCGCCAGCCTTCGACGCGAAACGAACGTGGGCCCCCTCGCTGCGGCCAATCCAGTTGCGCTGCATGAGCTTGATCGACTCGGGCCAGTCGAGTCGGTCGAGGTCGTCAAGCAAGCGGTCGGCGTACGCGGTGATGCGCATCGTCCACTGGCGCATGTTGCGCTTGAACACCGGATAGTTGCCGATGTCGCTGCGGCCCTCGGCGGTCACCTCTTCGTTGGCGAGGATGGTGCCGAGGCCCGGGCACCAGTTGACGGGAGCGTCAGCCAAGTAGGCGAGTCGGTGGTCGTTGACGAGTTGTTTTTTCTCGCGCGTCGACATGTCCGACCACTTCTTGCCGCCGGTCGCGCGCTTGCCCGATTCAAATTCTGCGATCAACTCGGTGATTGGTCGAGCCTTGCTCTTGTCAGTATCGAACCACGAGTTGAACACCTGCAGAAAAATCCACTGCGTCCAGCGATAGAACGCCTCGTCGGTGGTACTCACGCTGCGGCGCGCATCGTGGGCGAGACCCAAGCGACGCAATTGGCGACGCATATTCGCAATGTTCGACTCAGTGTTCTCGCGCGGGTGAATGCCCGTGGTGATCGCGTGCTGCTCGGCGGGCAGTCCGAATGAGTCGTAGCCCAAGGCGTGCAGCACGTTGAACCCGGTCATTCGCTTGTAGCGGCCGAAGACATCGGTAGCGATGTACCCGAGCGGGTGGCCGACGTGTAGACCCGCGCCCGACGGGTACGGAAACATGTCGAGAATGAACAGTTTCTTGCGGCCGGCGATCTTGTCGGGTTCAGCAATCGGCCCGGCGGGGTTGGGTGCCTCGAACGTGCGGCCAGCCTCCCAGCGGTCCTGCCACTTGGCTTCGATCTGCGTGGCCAGAGCGGCGTTGTTTCGGTGTCGAATCACTCGCGGGCATCGTCGTTTAGCGTAGTTGTCGTGGCGCGTCACCCTCGTCGTCCGGGTCGCGCAGACGATCGTCGTCGCAACGAACGCAACGCGCGCATGAGTGAGATTCTCCGCGAAGTCATCGCCGACGAACTGGCAAAGCTTGATGACGACCGCCTGCAGTTGGTGACGGTGACGGCGGTTGAGGTGGATTCAGAGATGAACCACGGCGTCGTCTATTTCGACTCGCTCGAAGGAGTCGCCGGTGATGAGAAAATCATCGAGGCGCTCAACGAGTACCGCAAGCGAATCCAGCATGAGATCGCCCTACAGGTGAGGTCGCGGCGCACGCCCGTGCTCGAGTTCAAGCCCGATGAAACGATGCGAGCAGCTGCGCGCATCGACGAGATTTTGCGAGAAGACGTGCGCAGGCGTGCGAGTGGTGAGTCGTCGCCGTCGTCAGACGTCGGCTGAATCAACCGCATGGCGCGCAAGCCCGCCGTCACACACGGCTTCGTCGTGGTCGACAAACCGACTGGCATGACGAGCCATGACGTGGTCGGTCGACTTCGTCGCAGATTCAATGAACGGCGAATCGGACACTCAGGCACGCTCGACCCCGACGCCACGGGCGTGCTAATTGTGGCGGTCGGCAATGCCACGCGCTTGCTGCAGTTCTTCGGCGACCTACCGAAGACGTACACGGGAGAAGTGGTGTTCGGTAGTGCGACGAGCACTCTGGATGCGTCAGGTGAAGTGGTCGCCACTCGAGACATGTCAGCACTCACCATCGAGCGGGTGCGTGAGGCTGCCCGCACGTTCGTCGGCGACATCATGCAGGTGCCAGCGCTGAAAGTCGACGGTCGGCGCTTGCATGAGATCGCTCGCGAGGGCGGCGAAGTTGAACGCAAGCCGCGACCAGTGACCGTGCATCGCTACGTGGTGCACGGTGAAGTTGAGCGCATCGACGACAACCCGGTCGTGCGTATTGAGGTGACGTGCTCGTCAGGCACTTACATCCGCACGCTCGCGGCCGATCTCGGCGAGTTGCTCGGCGGTTATGCGCATCTTCGCAACTTGCGCCGTCGTGCAATCGGTGGCTTCATCGTCGGAGACGTGCTCGACGAGACCTCGATTGATTCGTCACCGCTCATGCCCGTGGTTGCGGCACTCGCTCGCCTCGATGGCGGCGAGTCGTCGTTTGTTGCGGTCGATGACGATCGAGTGCTCGCGAGCCTGGGTGACGTGATGGACACCTCGCCGAGTCGTGACACCTCTATTGCCCACGGTGAGCGTCGTTTCGTGCTCGACAGTCACCATCGATTGCTGGCGGTGTACGAGCACGCGGGCGATGCGTGGCGCCCCGTAGTCGTGATGCCCGAACCCGTGCACTGACAATCCGCTGGGGCGAGGCCTTCAGCGTTAGCGTGACGACGCGTGAAAACCGTCGTCGAGCCGACGAGACAAGCAGTGGTCAATGCACTTGGCGACGTGCGAACCGTGGTGACCATCGGTGCGTACGACGGTGTGCATCTCGGGCATCGTGCCGTGATCTCGCAGGTACGGGAGCGGGCCAAGGCTCTGGGTGCGCGCAGCGTCGTCGTGACGTTTGATCGCCACCCGGCATCGGTCGTGCGGCCTGAATCGGCGCCAAAGCTGCTCACTGATCCGCAGCAGAAACTAGAGCTGCTTGCTTCCACTGGAGTCGACGCCACCTTGGTGGTGCCATTCGGCGAGTCGCAGTCGCAAGAAGCACCGCGAGACTTTGTGCAGCGGGTGCTCGTGGATGCGCTCAAGATGCGTGCAGTGATTGTCGGTGAAGACTTCCACTTCGGCCACAAACGTGGCGGCAACGTTGCGCTGCTGCGCGAGATGGCTCCGTCGAACGATTTCGAGGTTTCACCGCTGAAACTCGTCGCGCGCGCTGACGGAGTCAACGAGGCCGTGAGCAGCACCGCGATACGTCGCGCACTGTCGGGTGGCGACGTTCGACGTGCCAGCGAGATGCTTGGACGCAATCACGAAGTGCGCGGCACCGTGGCGCAAGGCGATAAGCGTGGGCGCACCATCGGGTTTCCGACGGCGAACGTTGCGATCGACGCTTCGCTCTGCTTGCCGGCTGACGGTGTGTACGCGGCTCGGGTAACGGTCGGCGACGGCTCGAGTCACCCCGCGGCGATCAACATCGGGCGACGCCCCACCTTTTACGAACACGCCCAACAGTCATTGCTCGAGGCGCATCTGTTGGATTTCACTGGCGACTTGTATGGCCAGACTCTGCGAGTGTCGTTCGTTGAATTTCTGCGTGGCGAGCGCAAGTTTTCGGGTGTTGAAGAGTTGCGCTCGCAGCTTCAGAACGACATTGCGCAGGCCCGCGCCGCGTTGACCTAGTTCCGTCTCAGTCTCGAAGTCTCAGCGCTCGTCAGCGTGTCGCGTACAGCGTGGTGCGTTGACGCAGCGACCGCCCGAGCGGCTGTACCAACGTGGCGAAACTTTCGGGCGTCATGCCCTGGCCGTGGCTTGCTCCGGCGGCTCTCGAGATGTTCTCGTTCATCAGCGTGCCACCGACGTCGTTGCAACCCGCGTTCAGCAACTGACGGGTGCCCTCCACGCCAATCTTCACCCACGACGCCTGGATGTTGTCAATTGCGCCGCGGTAGGCGAGTCGTGCGACGGCGTGCACGAGCAGAGTTTCGCGGAACGTCGGGCCGCGCCGTGACTTCCGCTGCAGATAGATGGGTGATGCCATGTGCACGAACGGCAGGCCGACGAACTCCGTAAACCCGCCCGTTTCGTGCTGCAGGGCTCGGGTGCGCACGAGATGCTTTGCCCAGGAGATCGGCGACTCGATCGAACCGAACATCATCGTCACGTTGCTGCGAAGACCCACGCTGTGTGCCGCGCGATGCGCCTCGAGCCACTCTTCGGAGTTCACCTTGTCGCTGCAGAGCACCGCACGAACCTCGTCGTCGAGAATCTCAGCGGCGGTGCCGGGCAATGACGAGAGACCTGCTTCTTTCAGGCGGGAGAGATATGACGGCAGGGGCTCACCGAGTCGGCGCGCCCCCTCGGTGACCTCGAGCGCCGTAAAACCATGCACGTGCATGTCGGGCACTGCTTGTTTCACGGCTCGAGTGACGTCGATGTAGTAGTCGCCATCGAAGTCGGGGTGGATGCCGCCTTGCAGCGTCACCTCGGTTGCGCCGAGATCCCACGCTTCGCGGGCTCGTTGTGCGATGTCGTCGAGTGTCAAGAGGTACGGAGTGCCGCGAAGGTTGAGGCTGAGCGGGCCCTTCGAGAAACCGCAGAACTTGCACTTGAACGTGCACACGTTGGTGTAGTTGATGTTGCGGTTGTGCACCCACGTGATGTCATCGCCCACCGTGAGGCGTCGCAGCTCGTCAGCGGCGCGCGCAACAGCCACAAGTTCGGGCCCGCGAGCCTTGAACAGCGCGACGATCTCAGGTTCGCCAAGCTCGTGGCCGAGTTCGACGCCGCGCAACGCTTCGCCGACTGGGCCGTGCAACTTACGCGACCGCTCGATGACTGATCGAGGGGCTCTTCGCGCGCCATCTGGTTGTGCACTACCGAGCAACTGTGGTGGGGGATTGTTGGCACCCGAGTACCACTGCGTTGATCGATGCCCAACGAGCACCACCTCCGCGCCGTCATGCACCACGTCGGCGGCCGTCACGCGCTCGGGCCAGATCGCGCCCGGGTCGTCGCGGCCGAGACCTTCGGCGTCGCTGCGGTCGAGCACGCGGAAGCGCAAGCCGGCGTCTATCCAGCGAGGAGTTTCGCTGAGACCGATGTCGTCAATGAACTCCGGATACACGGTGAGTCGTGGTGCGAGCGCACGGCCGGCCTGTTCGGTGACGGTTCGCAGCTTGTCCAGATCGGGCCACGGTCGTTCGGGGTTGACGTGGTCTGCGGTGATCGGCGAGACGCCACCCCAGTCGTCAATGCCTGCGGTGAGAAGTATTCCGAAGTCGTCACTCAAGTTCGGCGGCGCCTGTAGGTGAATCTCTGGCGGAAGCACGAGGCGCGCGACGGCGATCGACCAGAGGTATTCGTCGTTGTCGCACGCGGGGTCGTGCTGCATGCCGGTTCGGGGTTTCGGCAAGAAGTTCTGCACGATGACCTCTTGCACGTGGCCGTGGCGCAAGTGTGACGATGCGATTGCTTCG
Organism: Acidimicrobiia bacterium; assembly: GCA_009926705.1. Lineage (GTDB taxonomy): Bacteria > Actinomycetota > Acidimicrobiia > Acidimicrobiales > Ilumatobacteraceae > F1-60-MAGs027. The sequence goes on along the minus strand of RFOJ01000013.1, from coordinate 1,891 downwards.
AGTGCAGCGATGCGGTCTTCGCGGCCCTCGCCGATGCCCACCAAAATGCCTGTAGTGAACGGAATCTGCAGTTCGCCCGCGAACTCGAGGGTGTCAAGCCGTCGCTGCGGAACTTTGTCTGGTGCGCCGCGGTGGCACTCGAGGTCGTCGCGCAACGTCTCAATCATCATTCCTTGTGACGGCGAGACGTTTCGCAGCATCGCGAGCTCTTCTTTGTAGAGAGCACCCGCGTTGGCGTGGGGCAACAGCCCCGTCTCGTCGAGCACAAGCTTGGCCATGTCGTGTAGGTAATGCACAGTGGAGTCGTAGCCGTTGGCGCGCAGCCAGTCGGCGGCCACGTCGTAACGCAATTCCGGTCGCTCCCCGAGCGTGAAGAGTGCTTCATGACAACCTGCGGCAGCACCGCGCTTGGCAATCGTCAGCACTTGTTCGGGTGAGAGATACGGGTGCTCGAGTCGTGCTGGCGGCTGGGCGAACGTGCAGTAACCGCACTTGTCGCGGCACAGCATGGTGAGCGGAATGAACACCTTCGGCGAGTAGGTGACCCGTGCTCCGTAGTGGAGGTCGCGCACCATGCGGGCGTCACGCATCAACTCATCGAGCGTTAGGTCGAGAAGATGTCGATGTTCCACGCGAGTCCCTCGGGCACGCGACCTTGTCGCTGCCCCCACGTCGTAGTGATGTTGTGTCAGGACTCGATCGGGCGGGTCGCAATTGTTAGAGGTGCGACTCGCTCGTATTCACCGAGCGACTCCACCATAGCAACAGCCTGCCGACCGCGTCGATGGCTCGCCGCATGGGTGGTCGATATGCCGCCCTCGTCGACGGCAGATGCAACGGGGCTACTTGTCGCCGAGAGCGCGAAACAGGGCCCGCACGTTCTGCCCAGTCATCGGCACACGGTTTCCGGTGCGCGAGATGAACCCGAGCTGCACGCCCGTCGCCGGATCAAGCACGGTGAAGACCTGCTCGTGTCCGTGCTTGTCGACGACTACGTCGGTGAGCAATGGAATGTCGGCTGATCGAAGCAGCTCTTGCACGTAGCCGGCATTCAGAACCTCGATGGCGATGTGCTGCACGCCCGAGCCATGCTCGGCGAGGTGCGCGTCGACTGCCTTCTCGCCGGGCCCGACGAGCACGACGGTGACTCCGCCACCTTCTGCGACTTTGATTGCCGCATCGTCGGTGTCGTTGACGGAGAAGCCGATCGCCGAGAGAAACTTCGACGCGGCCGGCAAGTTCGCCACTGCCACCACGACATGATCGATGCGGCAAGCAACAGCGTCGAGTGCAGATGCCAAGACGTCGGCAATCTTTGACGGCTTCTCGAACGGCTTCACGTGCGCTACTTCGATGCGGTGAGTTTCTGAGAGGAGGATGCGGAACAACTGTTCGACGAAGTCGGGGTCGACGTCGTTGTCAATGGCCCACTGTCGGCGCGTGGTCAGCACTTCACGAACGCGCTGCGGCTGAATGATTGCCGTGTGCGTCTGCGACTTGAGATCGGCGACTTCGCGGCACACTTCCATGCGCTGGGCGAGCAACTCAACGATCGCCGAGTCGATGTCGTCAATCTGCTTGCGCAGGTCGTCGAGACTGCTCAACGTCGCCACCTCGAGAACCAGCTGCCTCGTGCTCGGCCACCGCGACGGCTCGTGTCGCTACCCACTAGCCGCTCCACATGTTTGGCGAGAACATCCATCTCTATATTCACTTGGTCGCCTGGTTCGCGAGCGCCGAGTGTTGTCACCTGTGCGGTGTGCGGAATCACCGCTACGCAAAAGGTGTCGTTCGTCAAGTTGAACGCAGTCAGACTCACACCGTCGACCGTGACTGAACCTTTTTCGACCAGCAGTCGCATCGCTTCGCGGGGGATTCGTACGCAAAAGTC
>RFOJ01000120.1 GCA_009926705.1 Acidimicrobiia bacterium | reverse complement strand
CGCACAGCGCTCGCGGAGGCTCCTTCGGGCATCGCCCGATCGAGCACCAGCACGTCGACTTGCGCGTCGGCGCTCACTGTGTCTTCGTCGCGCGGCAGCAGCATCCAGCTACCGACGAGAACGAAACTGAACGCCAGCATTGCCGGCAGATATTTCGTGATGTTCTGTTTGATGGTCATCAACAAACTCCCTTGTTGTCGTAGGCGCAAATGGCCCAACTCGTGATTCCGAAATTGCTTCCGCCACCCACCGAGCCGCTTGGGCGGTCGACGATGGTGGTCTCGAACCGGACGGTCAGAGATCTACTGGCAGCTGCGCCAGTGAGCCGTGTGCCGAGCAACACGGCGCGCACGAACCCGGAGATTCGGTAAAGGGCGTTGCTGCCCGACGCCGTGGCTTGGTCAAAGAGCGGAATCAAAATGGTCTTGCCAATCATCGAGTCGATACCGATCGAATTCGTGAGCCCGCCCGGGCTACCGAACACGAGATTGCCCACATCAAGTGGCGCCTCGTACCCGTTTTTCACCCAATTGATGGTTTCGCTCGTTGAATTGGCTCCGCCGTTGAAGTCGAGCACACCCCAGTTGCCGCCGACCCCGCTGCCGCAGTTCTGGGGGCCGGTCTGAAGGGTGATGGTGTAGTTCGTCGTGAGAGAGAAGCCCGAGTCGCGCCACGCGACGATCGACGGGTGCTTTTCACACAGGGCCACTGGCCACACACCGAGCAGCGAACCGATGCTGCCGATCTTGACGGTCGTGCTCGCGTTGATGCTCGCGCTTGAGCGGCCGAGCAGCGACGAGAAAAAGAGGGATGACGCGTCGGTCGCCGTGACGGTGATGGTGCCGGCGCGCGAGTTGCCGGTCGTCGTGCAACTGTGAGACGACGGCGTCGCATCATCTTTGGTCAAGTAGGCGAGAACGCTTGTCGGGCAGACGGAGCTCGTTCGAATCCAGGTTGATGCGGCAGATGCCGCCGTCACTTCGACGGCGTTCTGCAGTGCAGCGCGCTCGGCCCATACGCGACCGGAGTCAACGACGATCGCCAGCCCAATCACAAGCGGCACGAGCATGATGGCGGTGAGCGCGACGATGGAACCGTCGTTGGGTGAGCCGCCTCGCTGCCGCTCCTCTGGCTGACGCAACTTCACGGGGCGATTCATGTTTGCGGGCACACGAAGCTCGACGTAGCCGACAACGTGACGGTGCGATTGCCGAGTAGGGGCACCGAATAGGGCTTCACGGCCTTGAGTGAAACCTTCACCGAGCCCGAACTGCAGGTGGTAACCGTGGAGCAGGTGACGGTTCCCACGCTGTTGCTGGCCAATGCGGCGCTCGCCACCGGGCACGCATTTGCGAGTACAGCCGAACCTGCGCGGGCGCCATCGCGCGCGGCGGCCTGGAGATGAAGTTTGTCGAAGAACACCGAGGAGAGCGTCACCATGACGAAAAGAAGAAGGAGAAGGGCAGGAACCACAATCGCGAATTCGGCAGCAGCCGAACCGTTGTCGACTGGCCCCCGACGGGGGGAGCCGGGAGCCAGTCGACGGGTGTTCACTAGAGGACAGCGTCGAAGATGTCCGAGATGCGGCCGCCGAGAGCGACTGCCGCAACTGCCACCACTGCGACAACTCCAGCCAGCAAGACGCCGTATTCAGCGCTCACCGCACCTTCGTCGTCGTGTCGCTGACGGCTCTGCACCGCAGTGACGAGTTGAATCGCCAATTTCTTCATGTTGTTACCTCCATGTAGTGCGATCGGTTGATCGCGTCGGAGTTTCTAACGAGTTCGCAACGTGCTTCCACCGAATTTCGCCCGATGGGGACGTGTGTCATGCAAAGTCGGTACGTTTCATCTACTTCGCGCACGTGGTGTCGTAAGAAGACTGAGTGCACGATGCGTCGTGAATCGCAACACCGCTCGGTTCGCGACGTTCAGGGTCGCGCCCAGTCGCCGCGCCGACGCAGATTCGCAGCGTTGTTGCTAGTTGCAGCACTCTCGGCGTGCGCTTCGACTGACGAAGGCACTGGTGTTGCGAGCCAGTCGGCATTTGCTGACAGTGCTGCGTTTGCTGACGATGCGAACGCGGCGACAACGACATCAATCGATAACGCACCCACGATTGACGTGTCTGGTGATGCCAGTGTCGGGCCACCCGGACCGCAAGGTGAACGCGGCCCAGTCGGCCCGCGCGGCCCAGCTGGTGCACGTGGCCCGCGCGGGTATCGCGGCTTCGTCGGTCCGGCAGGGCCTTCTGGCCCAATTGGGCCCATCGGGCCGCAAGGTGAGAGTGGCCCCGCGGGTCCGCAGGGCGCAACCGGCGAGCGCGGCGCAACCGGCGAGCGCGGCGCGACTGGCGCAACTGGTGCGACCGGAGCAACTGGTGCGACCGGAGCAACTGGTGCGACTGGACCAGCAGGTCCAACTGGTGCGACTGGTTCGCAAGGCCCGATCGGCCCCGCTGGACCAACTGGCGCAACCGGCACGACGGGGGCAACCGGTTCAACCGGCGCAACTGGCGCAACTGGTGCGACTGGCGCGACTGGCGCGACTGGCGCGACCGGTGCGACGGGACCAGCCGGCGGTTTCGGCGCGTACGGCTCGTTCTACGACACCTCGACGGCTCCGCTGACGCAGAACCAAGCGACGCCCGTGCCACTCAACAGCACCGACTTTGCGAGCGGAGTATCCATCGTCGACGGAAGCAAGATCACGTTCTCCGTCAGCGGAAAATTCAACATTGCGTTTTCATCACAAATCGAGAAGGGTGACTCAGGAACTGATTATCTCAGCGTCTGGCTCGCCAAAGATGGTACGAATGTGCCGTGGAGCAACACTGACATCGTCATCACTTCAAGCGGCGCCAACAGCCGCCACTTCGTCGCATGGAACTTCTTTGTGTCGGCGGTGTCGGGCACGTTCTTCCAGATCATGATGACGTCGACCACGAGCAGCCAGATGACCATCAAGTCGGTGGCTGCGCAGACGAGCCCCGACCGCCCCGAAATTCCCGGCACCATCGTGACGGTCAACCAAGTAGGCTGACCCCGCGGGCCAGCGTCGTCCCGGTGCCTACCAATCGGTGGGTGCACCAGCAGCACGACCCATTGCGAGACAGCCCGAATGCTCCACGAACTGCCGCCGTCGGGCGGC